>JAUMZX010000085.1 GCA_030527905.1 Cardiobacteriaceae bacterium | reverse complement strand
TAAGGGCATTTTAAACAAAACGCCTTATGAGGTTTTAGATGATTATTTTAAACAGAAAGTGTAAACAACGCGGCGATTTCCTACAGATGAGCATACGGCTGTTTGGGATTATAACGTCGTTATCTTCGACCTTGTAAATATGCTGAATTTAGCGACAGAGCGAAGGTAAGTAATGTTTCGGAATAGTTGTATGACATTGCCATTTTTGGCTTTTGGGTTCGTAGTGTAGAACGATACTTTTATCATTAAGGTAACTATTCTGGATGTTCTGCAGTGTGATATGAATATCGCCATTTTCTACACGTATGCTATCTTGCCCGTTGAGCTGTTTTTTGAAGTGCTCGCTGGTCAGTTTGTTACGAGAGGTGTTTTTTTGAATAGCTTCAGCAATCACTTGTTGTAAATCTTTACTACTGCTGATTTGTTTTTGGATTTGCGCGCGAGTGACGTAATCCTGATAAGCTGGTAGTGCGATTGCAGCAAGAATGCCGGTTGTAGCAATAGTGGCTTGAGTGTTAAAGGTGTTAAATAAATCGTCAAAGCCGTTTTGTAGGTCTAGGGCGAGGTTGAGTTCAGACGGACTGCTCACGAGACGCAAGGCGATAGCACCTTGTACGGGTAATTGTGCCGTATCGGCGTCAGGGAGAGAACTGATATCTAATGGCGCTTGGACGAGATCGGCGTAGGTTTGTAGGCGTTTTAGTCCCTGATAATAGCTATCACGGCTGAGGTTGCGTTGGTTATATACGTAGGCGTAAGCGCTGTCTTTAAGGTCAAGATGCTGGCTGTTTAACCAACTGGCGAGAGTTTCTTGAGCGTTATTTTTTTGTCGCGCTATCAGCGGTTGCGGTAAGTCAGAGAAGATAAGGTTATCGCCTTCTTCCATGAAATAATAATGGTTCTGCATATGGCCGACAAGCGCTAGGAGTGCTGCTAACTTGTCGTCTTTGCTATTTGACCCCGCCTGTGCAGCAGATGTCGCGAAAAGATTGGCAAAACTTAAATGTTCCAAATCCTTTCCATTAGTTTTTATTGTGGTGCGCTGTTTCAGGATGCCTTTGCTTTGCATGCTGGTGAGTATGTTTTCCAGCGCAGGTTTCGCCTGCTTAGGCAGAACAGCATAGTTGCCGTTATCGTCAGCAAAAAAGAGCCAAGTTCCGGTAGCGGCAAGTGCATCGGCATCAATGCCGAAGCTGTCACGCACTAATGTGACGGCATCAAGGTTATTACCGAGACTTTTGCTAAGGTATTGTAGTTGGTTATTATCAGGAAGCGTTAATAGGGCAAGGTAGTCGATATTGCCGCAATAGGATAATGCTGCATTGATAGGAGTGGCTTGCGGTAGGTTGTGCGTAATATTGGCTGCTTGTTTGAAGCTTAGTTGCAGGTGCGGACGTTGTTGGTTAACGCTCCAGTTTAGTGCCATCTGTTCGCTGTTATTCAGACCTAAATCGCGCAATATGTCTTGCCATTTCTGGGTGGACATTTGAATGAGTGGATTTTGTGGGTTTGCCCAGAGAAAGAAGCCGTCATGTTGCGGATCAAGTTGCGTTTCAAGTTCGGCAAATGGTGCTTCTCCCTTTTGGTGGGCGATATAGTCAAGTTTTGTCGCGGCATTTTGATCGCCAATACTGAAGATGAGACGCTGATTTTTTTCGTCATAACGATAGGTA
Source organism: Cardiobacteriaceae bacterium (assembly GCA_030527905.1). Classification (GTDB taxonomy): domain Bacteria; phylum Pseudomonadota; class Gammaproteobacteria; order Cardiobacteriales; family Cardiobacteriaceae; genus Cardiobacterium. The sequence goes on along the minus strand of JAUMZX010000085.1, from coordinate 6,543 downwards.
ATATTAGCGGCAGAAGCTTTGGAGCGAATCGTGTTATCGCTGACCTGCCAAGGCGCAGGAAAATATTGTGTCAGAGCTTGTTGCAGCGCTTTTTGGTTACTGAATGATGCATGGCTGGCGATGAGAATCGTGGGGCTTTTTCCATTGAGGACAGCAATTTCTAATGCGGACTCCGCATGTTGTAGAAAAGATTGTAAAGGCTTACGAACGTTTTCTGGTAAAAGAGAAGTCAACTGTTTTTGTAAATTATGACGAATGAGTTGAGTCTGTGTACGGTAGGCGTCACTTTGAAAAACAGGACTGGTAGGTAACGCGTTATTTTCTAAGAACCACACATTAGGTAAACGAAGATAGGCCTCTGTTTGTGCTGGCAATGTTTGATGTAGCCAGCTTTGTTGCGGGGTTTCTGCATAAAGATTCAAGCTAAATACCAGACTGAATAAAGCAAGGCGACGCAGTTTCATGAAATGTTATCCTTCTAAAAATGGTGGAAAGAAAAGGGGCGATGCCATAGCACCGCCCCTTCAGTTTATTCGTTTAAAAAAGCTCTGGTGCGCTGACAATTTTTAGGTTGTCATCCAAATCGAAAATAAGTGGGGTTCCTGTGGGGAGGTTCAATTCTAGAATTTTTTCGTCAGAAATATTCAGCAGGTATTTGATTAATGCACGCAGACTATTACCATGAGCGGAAATCAGGACATTTTTCCCCTGGCGCAGTTCAGGTGTAATGTTACTTTCCCAATAGGGGAGAACACGAGCGATAGTGTCTTTTAAGCTTTCGCCTACAGGGATTTCTGCAACAGGTACTTCCTGATAACGACGGTCATTGGCAGGATAATATTCACTGTCTTTTTCAATGGCAGGCGGCGGGACATCAAAGCTGCGACGCCAGATATGGACTTGATCATCACCGTATTTAGCCGCTATTTCTGCTTTATCTAATCCTTGTAAACCACCATAGTGACGCTCATTTAAACGCCAGCTTTTGTATTCAGGAATCCACAGTTGATCACAGTATTCCAATAAAAGGTGCAAAGTTTTGATGGCACGTTTTTGGTAAGAAGTAAAAGCAACATCAAATAAGATGCCTTTTTCTTTTAATAATTTACCGCCAGCAATCGCTTCTTCAATGCCTTGAGCAGTGAGATCGACATCAACCCAGCCGGTGAAACGGTTGGAGAGGTTCCATTCGCTTTGACCGTGGCGAGAAAGGACAAGTTTCATACGTGTGTACTCCTGATGGTTGGTTAAATGTAACAATTCGTTAGTATTGTAGCGATATTGCCTTATGCTCGCAATCTTGTACGGTAAGGACATGGTGATTTCTTCCTGATAAACAGTTGGAGTAATATGTATTTTTTTATGGAGCGTAAAGATGAAAGGTGATTTCCTTTTCCTTGATATTGATGGATGCCTGTCGCGGGGCAAATTTGCTCCTTTTGATGTGAAGGCGCTGCAAAATTTAGCGGATATCGTGCAAGCATCGGAAACGGAAGTGGTGCTGTGTACCGGGCGCTCTTTATCATATATAGAGGCAATTGCTCAATTCGTTCGTTTTGGGCGTTATGCCGTGACAGATCATGGGGCTTTGCTATTTGATTATTTGGAAGATGAAGTGACTTATGCTCCGCAGATGACGAAGCACATTCGCGAAAAAATAGTAGCGTTATCACAATATCTGGAATCTCAAGGAAATGCTCTGGCAGTACATTGGAAAATGAGCCATGGTAAAGAAGCTTGCGTTTCATTGGTCGCGGAAAAAGGTAAATACGCGGCTGATGTTCGAGCTGTTATTGAGACTAATCTTCAACTGGATGGCTTTGATTTGCATTGTTCTGGACGCGCTCTAGATATTGTGCCACACGGGGTGAGTAAATGGACGGGGGCGCAATTTTTCCTACAACATTTTGGCAAAACGGCAAATCGTTTAGCTGCAATTGGCGATTCTCCTGGCGATTTACCTATTCTGACACAAGTCGATTTTGCCGCATGTCCTGCGAATGCGGAAAATTCCGTTAAGACTGTATGTCATTATGTCAGTGCAGAAGCGGAAGTATATGGCGTGACAGATATTTTTCGTCGCTTTTTTGCCTAATAATGAATAGTTACGAGACTACGTTTCGTGTCGTATGGATATAATCAGATTCAGGCTAAAAATGTATCACCATCTAGGTTATGATTTCTATTGAAATATTGCTATAAAAGCACGTTCAGTAAATTTCAAGCGGTAGTCATTCAAATTAATATCGTATTCAGACAGCAAGAGTTTTATTTGCTTTTATTTGAATTGCGTGTGGATAGCGCAAACATTTTTCTATCTCTAGGTAAAGCTCATAATAAAGCGGATAGCATAGTAGAAGATGGGAAGGTAATGTTGCTCAAATTCGTTTTTTATCTGATAGATACGGTTTCTTAAGAAATACTGACTTTCAACGTAACGTAAGATTAAAACAGAACTCTTATGTAAAGTTTTTTGCTAAATAAAAAAGAGATGTTTAAACATCCCTTTGTGGTTCACCAAATAGAAAAGGTTTAGCGCGGTTTACAGGAAAAGGCCACGGGTACGCCGTTATGGTCAAAGGAAAGAACCTCTGCTTGTGCCAAGTTATTACCGTGGGTTTTAACCAAATGCAACATATCTTCGTCGGAACTGAAAATGAGGTTCTTGCCACCGCTAGCTGCGTCATCTACAGGTAAGCTAACTTCTCCAACATCACTATGCACGATAGCTGTTGGGCTCGGTGTATTGAGGTTGAGATATTCAACGTTTAAGCGAGCACCGTTTTGACATTGGTAATTGCGGCTTTTTCCTTTTTTACTACTCCGCTTATTTTTTTCTACAGGAACAGCTGCCGCAGCTCCAGCCATAGGCACTGCTGTCATGGTAGGTGCAGATTTTTTGACGGGCATTGGTTCATTACCTGAATACATTGCTTGCGGGGCAGATTGTGGTACTACTGGTATTGCACGAGAAGGCTGAACTGGAACACCTGCCGATGGCATTATATTTCCAGCACTTCCGTCAAGATAAACGGTGACGTTATAAGGACGGGATTTTTTACTATGCGCCGCATTCTTATGGTTTTGTACGATACGTACTTCATATTCACCACTATAAGGAAGGGTGTGTACTGAACCAAACCGCATGCCCATTTCTGGGTTGAATAAGGCAAATTCCATTGCAAAGTTCTTGTTATTAGGGACCATGCGAATGGATTGTCCTGCTTGACCAATGAAGTGATAAGCGGCCATCCCTAAGCCACGAACAGCACCAGAGATATGGGCTTGTCCGCTGTTATTAAAGTTTAAGGGTTTTGCATGAATACGACCGCGGGCTGCAGCTGCATTAGGTGGCATGATAGGTGTGCCGGGCGGGATTACGCTAAGCTGACCTTGATTACGGACAGCAGGAATAGATTGATTTCCAACGGTATAGGTTTCTACATATACGGGTTGTTGCGCCATTGCCTGTCCGATGATGGCTGCTAGAATCACAATAGCGGTTTTTTTCATCTGAAGAACACTCCTGTGCGAATTATGAGATTGCGGTAATGTAACATATTACGAATCATTGTGCCTGCAATTTGGGTATGAAAAATGGATTTTTTTACATGTTTGTTGTTTTATTTATATAAAACATGTTGTTATGTAATTTGAAGGTTTTGCCTTTATGATGTGTCCTTTCCATTTTTTAGGATTTTTGTCATGTTTGCAGATAAAAATGATAGCATTGCCGTGCTGCAATTATTACAAATCATTGTACCTATGCCAGATCGTGTGACGGAAACGTCAGTACAGGAAGTAATACAGGAAGCAGATGAACACGATTTACCTTTGATGTGGGCGGTGTATCGTCTTCTGAAAGATGAAGCTGTGTATGCTGTGGAGTGGAAGGATATTTTTGAATTGGTACAACAGTTACGAACAGTAGCCGCGCATTGGCAAGCAGATATTTTATTTGGCGTGCGGGATAGTGATGAAGAAATGGAAGCGTCTATTTATGATTTTCCATCGACGGTATTATTAAGGCAAGCGGCGTATGAGTTGCAAACTTATGGTTTAACGTTGTGGCGTTGGCAGGCAGATAATCCAGATTTATGTATAGGGTTTATAAGCCGTACAGAAGACGAAGATTTGTTGTTACGTTGTGCTATGAAGATAAATGCGCGTTTTATTGCAGTGACTGATGACGAGGCGCTATCGGAGGACGAAGATTTCTTATAAATGGCTTTTGTTGGCTGGTTATTTATTTAAGAGCAGCCTACCTTTCAGGTAGGCTGCATAGTTTCTGATATAAGTGCGGTGAATACTCTGAAATCTAATATTAGAGTACCATTGCGGCAATCCAGCCAGCGATAAGTAAAGGGATGTTGTAATGGATAAAAGTAGGAATAACGGTATCTTTCATATGGTTATGTTGGCCGTCAGCATTAAATCCCATGGTTGGACCCAGTGTAGAATCTGATGCGGGTGAACCAGCATCACCTAATGCACCGGCTGTTCCGATAATAGAAACTGTGGCAAGCGGGGAAAAACCCATATGGGCGCAGATAGGAACATAGATAGCCGCAATAATAGGTAGGGTAGAGAATGAACTGCCAATGCCCATGGTGACTAATAAGCCAACCACCAGCATTGCTAAAGAAACCAAAACCTTACTATTACCAAAGAGAGCAACACTTTCTTTGACTAAGGGCTCAATTCCTCCTGTGGCGTTCATGACTGCGGCAAAGCCATTAGCAGCAATCATAATAAAAGCAATCATGCTCATCATACGAATACCGCTGTTAAATACGGTATCTGCTTGTTGCCAGTGAATGACGCGTGCCATCATAAAAATGGCAAATCCAAGCAGCCCCGCAAGAATCAGTGAACCCGTATATTTTTGTACGAGGAAAGCCACAATAACGGCAATCAATGCCACGATGATATTTTTGCGTTGAATGGGCACTTGTTCTGCTGCACCTTCAACAGGTAAATCTTGGTAATCGCGAGGTTTGCGATAGCTATAGAACATAGCGAGACCAAGACCTGCGAGCATTCCTAAGGCGGGAATCGCCATCGCATAATAAATATTGACGTTGGAGACATCCATGCCGAATTTTGTGATATTGCCAAGCAGGATTTTGTTAAGGAAGATGTCGCCAAATCCGTAGGGGATAAACATATAAGTACAGACAAGACCAAAGGTAATGACGCAAGCTAGCAGTCGGCGGTCAACTTTGAGGTGATTCATCACAATAAGGAGCGGCGGTACGATGAGCGGGATAAAGGCAATATGAATAGGCACCAAGTTCTGACTCATCATGCTCATAATAAGAAGTGCCGTGATGAGAAGCCATTTTAATCGTACGCCTTCGCTCTGTTTGGCTTGACCGATAATCATGTTTGCCATCACCTGCGATAAACCAGAATAAGAAATGGCTACAGCAAAGGCGCCGAGTACAGCATATGACAAGGCAGTAGAAGTGCCGGCGGCAATACCTTCTTCAAAAACTTTTACTAGATATTTCATTTTTAGAAGAAACGCTGGCGTACTGGCAATTGTCGCTTCATCTGGCTTTAAAACCGTCAGAATAGTTTCTTGCGGTATTTCAGCGACGATGCCCCCAATAAAGGCGCTAATAATGAGGCTGAATACAACGTGAACACGAGCTAATGATAAGGCGAGCATGAGACATACTGCGAGTATGACGGGATTCATGATATTCCTCCTGATGTGTCTTTAGTTTTGTTTATAAGTGCGGTGGTTATGGCTTGTAATTCAGGTTTTTCGTTTCTCTTTTTGGACTATCTTTGAGAGATATTTTGTCTATAGTAAAAAGGATTATGCTCTGTTTTAACCATGCTGGATAGGGTGTATTCCGCCATCTATTTATCTGTAGAAGTGGGCATAAATGTAAGTCCACGCTTCCTGTTAAATTCATCACGTTAACGCCGTTATGTAAACAGAGCTATTCTTGCATCGTGCAAGCGCTTTTTATTGCGCCAACATTCTAGTCTTTCTTTAAGTTATCCTCATTGATAGAGATTTTGGCGTGTTGGTAGAGCCATTCCCCCATTCCCGCATTAATGCTTACGATATTTTGCATTTGCCATTCATTAATACGCGCTTGTCGAACTTCTTCGGGTAATTGTTTTATGTCGCCATCTTTAACGCTGTTGAGTTTTGCAACCATTAAATCGCCATCGGGAAGGGTAATGATGCTGATACGTTCAGGAGTGTCAAATAATTGCACGACTTGTGGATTGGTTGTGGTAAACCGATTGGTCGATGCGATATCTTCAATTTTCGCGTTATATTCGTGGGCAAGCGCATCGGCCTTTTCTCTGCTTTCTTTCAGTGCAGCTTGTAATGCTTCTCCGTGCTCTTGCAAGGTTTTTCCCGCAGTATCGTAGCGGTAATCTTTTTCTACTGCGCTGTGGACTTCTGCTAATGGGCGGGAGTGAGGTTTTTCTCGATGTGTAATGACGAAGAAAAGCTTTTGTTGTGCCGAGATGTCTATCGGTTCCCCCGTACGATTATCGGCTAATGCTTGCTCA
>JAUMZX010000084.1 GCA_030527905.1 Cardiobacteriaceae bacterium | reverse complement strand
TGATGATGCAAGAAAATAAGCAGAAAACAGGTTCATTTGTGTTGAAAAATGAATGCATGGATGAGTTGGAGGGTTTTGCATAGGTCTCATCCAGTACAGTCTCTTATTTTTTCAGATAATGTTGTACTAACGCAATCCACAAACTCGCACCAATCGCGAGAATATCGTCATTAAAATCGTAACGCGGGCTGTGTAGAACGGCACCAGAATGCGGTTTTCCATTTCCAAGCCAAATATAAGCACCAGGACGTTCTTCCAGCATAATGGAAAAATCTTCAGCCGCCATACTAGGAGGCGGGTTACGAAGCACTTGTTCGTTACCACATAATGCGCAGGCGACATCATAAATAATTTGCGCTTTGTCAGGATGATTAATGGTTGGTGGATAACGACGCTGATAGTCTATTTCTGCCCGCGCGCCTAACGCTTGTGCAATATCACTAACGGTTGCACGAATGCGGTTTTCCAATAGATTACGTACTTCAGGAGTAAATGCCCGTGTCCCTCCTGAAAGGCGTACGGTATCCGGAATCACGTTATACATATCGCCGCCGTGCATTTGTGTCACGCTGACGATGGCGCGCTCAGCACTATCGACGTTACGGCTGACAATCAGTTGTAAGGCGCTTACGATTTGCGCGGCAATAGCAATGCTATCTATACCAAGATGTGGCATAGCTGCATGGCACCCCTGCCCCCGAATGTCGATATCAAACAAATCAAATGAGGCCATCACTTCACGATCATGCACGGCAATATGCCCTGCTGGAAGTTCAGGCCAGTTATGTAAGGCATACACTGCATCTACGGAGAAACGGCGGAATAAACCTTCATCACACATTCGTTTGCCGCCAGCAACATTCTCTTCCGCTGGCTGGAAAATAAAAATAACTTTTCCTGCAAAATCGCGATGTTCGCTGAGATAACGCGCAGCCCCCAGTAACATCGCCATGTGTCCATCATGCCCGCAAGCGTGCATTTTTCCATCAATTCGAGAGCGATGCGCAAAAGTATTGGCTTCCTGAATATTAAGCGCGTCCATATCAGCGCGTAATCCAATGTTTTTTCCAGCGCGCGAACCGTACAGTACGCCAACAACACCGGTACCCGCCAAACCAGTATGCACCTCATCCAGATCAAATTCCGTTAATAGCGCCGCAACTAGGCGTTCCGTATTCTCTTCTTCATACGCGGTTTCTGGATGCTGATGGAAGGTCTGGCGCCAATGTCGCATTTCTGTGTCAATGGGAGAATGAGCAGTAATAGCAGCCTGCATAATGTCGCTCCTTTTCAGAAAGTTTCAATTTGTTGTACGGCGCGCGCCAACAATGCACGTCGTAAATCATCATCGGCGCTTGCTGAAGCGCCTAATCTTACCCAGCCGCCCATTTTACGTTTTCCCGATTGCATCGGTACCACGTCAGGAAAAGCTAATGCCCATGCTTCTAGTGTTTTGCCAACGCGAATAATAATGCCATCATGTCGTGCGGCACATAGCATAGCGCCACGATACATCCACACGAGACCTCCAAACATGGTTTTCGTCCGAAGATCCGCTAAATCCTCAAGATCTTCATGAAGAATTTCTTCTAAGCCATAGTCCCGTGCCATTTTTTTACCGTATGACAAGAAAATTTTAATGCGATTCCGACGGTTCTTCCGGATTAAGGTTCGGTGGTATTTCGCTTTCAACACTGATAATACAGGCTATTTTCATCGTAATCCCTTCACTGAGCAACGCCGTTTGTAAATATGGCTTACGTGGATTATCAAGCATAATACTGTGCTCATCAAGCTTGCCGCGATATTGCCATTTACGAAAGATTTCTTCCCGCCCTACACTACAAGGATCATTTAAGACATAGTGTTCGCTAATACGAATATGGCAATCCTCAGGTTGTGCTTGAATCTGTAACTGCGCTGTACGGTCTGCATACAAAATGATGCCATCAATAATAGGATTGGAGCCATCTTTACGATCTGGATTATGGTAAAGGCGGTGATGGTTTCTACCAATATAATGATCTGCTGCGGCAATAAGCTCGGTTTTGCAGGTTGGAATAGTCGGCAGTTCATCAAGAACCGTGTTCATACTGCTCGCATGTGCAGCAACATGAAAGAGAATAAAAAAGAGAGATAGGAAACGGTATTTCATGCGGAAAGTATTTCACGTATTTTGGCGATAAGTTCATTTGGTGTCGTACTATGACTTAAGATAGCCACCAATTTTCCTTCGCGGTTAATGATATAAAAGCGTGACGAGTGATCCGTTGTATATCCAATGCGACTATCATCCAAATCGCTGTTTTGAAAATATGCGCCGTATTCATGTGCCATTTTTCTCAAATTAGCCGTATCAGCCGTCGCCCCTACCACGTTAGGATGATAGTAGCGAGCAAAAGCGGCCAAATCTTTTAGACTATCTTTATCTGGCTCAAGGCTCACGAACAGCCCTCGTACTTCCGAACGTTCATTATCATTCATGCGTAACAAGGCTTGCCGCAACGTACCCATGGATTCCGGACAAGCGGCTTTGCAATCAATAAACCCAAAGTAAAGGACAAGAATTTTTCCATGGAACGTCGCAAGGCTGACTTCGCCGTTAGCACTTTGCAGTTTGAAATCGCCTCCGGTCGCGGTAACCGTAACGGCCGGTTCGCCTAATGGATTACGTCGCTGACTGAGATACCAGCAAACCAGTGCAACGGCAAGGATAAGCGTGATGAATGCACCAATTCTGAAAGGATTCAGCGCTCTGCTTGAATAATCGTGTTGGGCCATTTGGGGACAAAGTTATCTATGGAAATGAGGAAGGAAAAAGCCGTAATCGTCACCAAGGAAAAAAGAAAAACTTTCTTCGCCCAACGCTGGGCGCCGCTTGGTTGATAACCCACTTTGGCAAGATACAGCCAGTACAGGCTCAAACTTCCCATACTGAGCGTATAAAAAATGCCCGTGTAACCACAGAGTGCTAACATCAATGCGGCAATGGCAAATGCAATAATGTAAGCAATAATGTGTTTACGCGCTTGCTGAATACCATCTTTCAGCGGTAATACGGGAATATTCGCGGCACGATAATCATCGTAACGGTAAATGGCAATAGCATATGAATGAGGAACTTGCCAGAAGCAGAAGGTTGCAAGCAAGATGAGTGCACCCATATCGAAACGACCGCAGGCGGCACAATACCCAATAATCGGCGGGCAGGCGCCAGAGAGAGAACCTATGAGTGTGCCATGTACGCTTTGCCTTTTATAGCAAAGCGTATAAAGAATGACGTATACCGTAAAGCCAAGTAGTCCAAATCCTGCCGCGAGCAGCGATGCGCCAAACCAAAGGACAAGAAGACCCAAAATCACTTCTACACTGGCCAGTATAAGCGTCGTCCCGTAACCAGTGCGTTGTAGCGCGCCAATGCGGTGGCGCGTACGCCGCATTTTCTGATCAATATCACGATCAAAATAATTGTTAAACATACAACCTGACGCAATAACCGCAGAGCTTCCTATAAGAACCGATAGTAAAACAGAAAGCTCAATATTTCCTTGGGCTCCAAGGAAATATCCGGCAGCAGCGGCGAGTAAGTTGCCTCCGATGATGCCCGGTTTTGCCAGGATAACTAGGTCACGCAGCATATTCAGTGCCCCATCAGCATATTGTGGTTTAGATGCTCAAAAATCCAGATAGTCAGCACAACGATGATGAGCAGGATAATTAGGAGATAAAATGCTGAAAAGGATTGCCAACCTTGCCGTGGTGATAAACTCATATGCAGAAACAGCACCATTTGTACAAGTATTTGCGCAATACAGGACAATAAAACAATCACGGCTAATGTTGTCGCCGATAAGCCACCACTTAATACACAGGTAAAAGGAATTGCCGTAAGAACGAGCGATAAGATAAGGCCTGTTATGTATTGGCGTTTGTTACCATGTGCGGTCATGCGATACTCCCCATGAGATAAACAAAGCTGAAAACGCAGATCCAGATAACATCTAGAAAGTGCCAAAAGAGGCTGAGGCAAGCCAAGCGGCTACGATTATCAGCATCAAGTCCGTTACGTCGAAAATGGAAAAAGAGGATAATCATCCAAACTAAACCACTGAAAACGTGCAATCCATGCGTTCCGACAAGCGTAAAGAATGCTGTCCAGTAGCCACTAGCTTGCGGTGTTGCGCCTAGGTGGGCAAGGTGATGAAATTCATGTAGCTCCATTCCTAAGAATCCCGCCCCAAGGACGAAAGTAACGCATAACCAGCGTTTTAAAAGCGGAAGTTCGCGCGCATGCGCAGCCAACATCGCCATACCAAAGGTAAAACTACTCACCAAAAGAAGCAGCGTCTCTATTAAGACAAACCAGAGATCAAAGACTTCTTGTGGACGAATCTTGCCCGCGAAATTCCCCGACATCGTGGCATAAACGGAAAAAACCGTGGCAAATATCATGCAGTCGCTGACGATATAAACCCAAAAACCGAAATATTCGCGATCAGCTTTCGCCTGCTCATGGTCGTGATGATCGTGATTAGCGTGAGTAAGGCTCATGCAGTCGCTCCCTTATTTACTGAAACCGATTCCTTTGTGTTGAATAGTGGTCTATGTTCAAAATCCACATCTGCCATTGCGCTGTCCAATTGTTTGAAGTGTTTATCTTCAATAGCTGAAATTTCTTCCGGTTGCACATAGTAATCTTTAGATGGCTCGAAACTGCGCCAAATCCATGCTGCAACCATGCCGATAAAGCCGACAAAGGCTAACCACCAGATATACCAAACCAAAGCAAATCCCATCACAGTAGCAGATAGGCTGATAATCACGCCTGCTCCTGTGTTACGCGGCATGTGTATCGGCTCATAATGTTCAGGACGCACAAATGCTTGTCCTTGTTTTTTCATGCTATAAAGCGCATCACGGTCATCTACGTTAGGCTCTATGGCAAAATTATAAAATGCCGGAGGTGATGATGTTGCCCACTCCAGCGTACGACCATTCCACGGATCGCCGCTAGGGTCAGCAATATCACGTCGATTACGGCAACGATAACTGTAATAGAAATTAAAGACCATCACACCAATACCCGCAAGAATAATCAGAGCGCCAATAAAAGAGACGTAAAGATATGGCGCAAGCGTGGGATCGTCCACTTTCCATAAACGGCGCGTCATTCCACGGAAACCCGTCATATATTTAGGGAACCAAGCGACAACAAAGCCAATACCCCATAACGCGCACGCCCATTTACCCAGTTTCTCGTTGAGCTTATAGCCGGTAACTTTTGGCCACCAATACGTCATACCGACAAAATAGCCATACACCGCACCACCGATAATGGTGTTGTGGAAATGCGCCACAAGAAACGCACTATTATGTAAAACAAAATCGTTGGAAGGGATAGAAAGCATAACCCCAGTCATTCCGCCTAAGGTAAAAGTTAAGAGGAAAGCCATCACCCACCACATACTGGCACTGAATACAACACGTCCCTTATAAATGGTAAAAATCCAGTTATAGAGCTTCACACCCGTAGGAATGGCAATAACCATAGTGGCAATACCAAAGAAAGCATTAACACTGGCTCCTGATCCCATAGTAAAGAAGTGGTGCAGCCATACCATGAAAGAAAGCAACATAATCGCAACAGTGGCATACACCAACGACGCATAGCCGAACAAGCGTTTACGTGAAAAAGTTGCTGTTACTTCCGAAATAATGCCAAAAGCTGGTAACACCAAGAAATACACTTCAGGATGCCCCCATGCCCACACGAGGTTAACGTACATCATCTGATTACCACCATCACCTCCTGTAAAGAAGTGGAAACCAAAATAACGATCCAGCGTCAGCATCGCGATAGCCACAGTGAGAATCGGGAAAATCATCAAGGCCAAACCATTTGCACAGAGAGCCGTCCAGCAAAAAACCGGCATTTTCATTAAAGTCATCCCGGGAGCACGCATCTTGGCAATAGTCGCTATAAAATTCACAGCCGTTAACGTGGTTGCAATCCCCGATATCTGTAGCGACCATATCCAATAATCGACCCCAACCCACGGGTTATAGTCGATACCGGAAAGAGGCGTATAGGCAAGCCATCCCGTTGCGGCGAACTCGCCAATAAACAGTGATAAATTAACGAGTATCGCGCCAGCCGTAGCAAGCCAGAAACTGAGCGAGTTCAAGAAAGGAAATGCGACATCACGAGCGCCTAATTGTAGCGGCACAATTAAATTCATCAGCCCCGTTATCAATGGCGTCGCAACAAAGAAAATCATGATGACACCATGCGCCGTAAAGACCTGATCAAAATGTTCCGGCGGTAAATAACCATCGCCAAAAGCCCCGCTCACGGCTGCCGCTTGCTGCGATGTCATCATCAAAGCATCGGCAAAACCACGCACCAACATCACAATGGATAAAATGATATACATCACGCCGATTTTCTTATGATCTACAGAAGTAAACCATTCGCGCCAGAGATACCCCCACGCCTTTTTATACGTAGTGAATGCAACAATGGCAAAAACAGCGATAAAAATCACCGCAACTGTTCCCATAATAATCGGCTCATGCCATGGCACAGAGTCCCAATAAAGACGGCCGAAAACAGGATTAGGGTCAGTAATAATCGTATGATGAGCACTCATGGGGTCTGAACTCCGGTATAGGATTCAATCACATTCTTGAACACTAATGGGTCAATAGGACTGTAATAAGTAACAGGGTTAGCACGCGACTTCTGCGCTAACTGATGATAAAGCGGCATATCCAGCGTTTGTCCGGAAGCATGCACTTTCGCAAGCCATGTTTGGTAATCCGTTTCTGACATCGCACGTGCATTAAACTTCATTTCGGCAAATCCATAGCCACTATAATTAGAAGAGATTCCAGCATAATCTCCAGGTTCTGTTGCCATCAAATTCAAGCGGTTTTCCATACCACTCATCGCATAAAGCTGAGAACCTAATTGCGGAATAAAAAATGAATTCATCGTACTGTCAGACGTAATCAGAAACTCTACCGGCTGATTAATAGGAAAAGCAACTTCATTCACAACCGCAATATTTTCTTCCGGATAGAGAAACAACCATTTCCAATCTAAGGCAATCACCTGAATCTTTAACGGAGGACGCTCATCTAACCGTTGTCGTGGGTCAAGCGTATGCGAAGTAATATAAGTAATCGTCGCCAGTACCCCGATAATCAAAATCGGAACACCCCAAGCAAAAAATTCTATCTTGCTTGAATGCTCCCATTCAGGGCTATATTCAGCATCACGATTGCTGGCACGATATTTACGTGCAAAAAAAACAATCATCACCAATGTTGGGATAACCACTATCAGCATTAACCCAACCGTAGTAAACAAAGTCAAACGAATAGAACTGCCAACCGGTCCTTTAGGAACGAGCAATGCCCATTTATCACTACAACCGGTGAGTAGAGAGAAAGACAAAGAAAGAAGCAGAAAACGCGTCCGAAAAAACAACATCCTAAAAAAAGATAATTTCATATCTACCGCATCTGTGATCCAACAATAAAAGATACGTACACATGGGTGCGCATCCCGCGAAATCTTCCACCGATGATGTTTATCGGATAGAAGACAAATTCATCTCATGATGAAAACCCTTTAGACATGGGAAAGAGAATTATAAACATAGAGATGCACATAAGCACTCTTTTTATTCAAATAATATGTTTTATCATTTAAAACATCAAAAAACGTCATCATCTTAATATAGTTAATACTTTCTCTAAATCACAAAATACCAACCTCTCATAGCATGACTACCCCGTAACCATAAAGCGCAACATGCTATTATTTTTAAAACGCGCTTCCTTCTGTCATGCTACCGATCCATGCTCGTGATTCCATCGCCTATCAACGTCCCTGTACCACTGCTATAAATTTGCTATCCGTTGTCTTCCGCAAAAAAATCTGTTCCGTCTCTCTAATGTAACGGGAGATTGATACATTGATTTTGCCAATTTAACAATGCGCCACTATCGCCTTGACGGGAATAACATATAAACTAAAACCGTCTAAAATCCTTTCAGGTAGCTTTGTTATCCGTGCTTATTCTTCTTCCTCTTCCGGCGTCAGATACCAAATCATAAACTCATAAAAGCTGTTCCAATGCCGTAATTGATCCGTTCCCAATAACGGCACTTCGCCCACCCCAGCATCCCATACCGTGCCGTCTTCGGTGTTATAGAAATAACCACCTTCTCCCTCCCCAGTACTGAATAAAATATAGTTTTTAGGAAAGCCCCAAGTTTCATGTGCAAAATTCGCCCTCATAATACCGTTTGGGCAAGGATCAACCACGTCAGAGGTACCTTCTCTACAGTCTAATGCATCTAAAAAATATTTAGTGTATAAATTGTAAGAATTAATCGCGTTGTTTACACTTTTCCTTTTTGCATGGATGCC
>JAUMZX010000083.1 GCA_030527905.1 Cardiobacteriaceae bacterium | reverse complement strand
GCCCAGATATTGGGTGGTTCAGGGATGATGATGCAAGAAAATGAGCAGAAAACAGGTTCATTTGTGTTGAAAAATGAATGAGTGGATGAGTTGGAGGTTTTTGCACAGGTATCAATATTACTTGAGGCTTTGTTTGGTGGATAGGCAGTTTCTATGAAATTCTGACTTTAATCTGTCATCTCCATGCTAGATTAAAATAGCACTAAATTCATAGTGCTACTGAACAATTCCGTTATGGTCCTAAATAAAAAGCGCCATCTTCTGACAGCGCTTTTAAGTATAAAAAGATGGCTACACCGTTTATTTTTGCAGTTTCTTTGCCGCGTCTTCGCCTGCTTTTTTCGCAACGGCAATATCCAGATCACAAGATTTGTAAACCTCTGTCATTTTTTTCTCAAGCGCTTCGCTCTCTGCCTTCATATCATTTTTGGGATCCGCCATAGACTTTTCCATCAGACCAAATACTTCTTCATAATCTGTTTTACCCGTCACACAACTGCAGTTTTCTGATTTTTCTTTACCATAAAGCTCAACGCAATCTTCAGCACCGGCTGCTTTCATCTCATCCAGGTGTTCGCGCATTTTGACAATCAGTTGTTTACCAAAATATTCCGGCGTAGGCTGTTGGCCACTCTTAGATGCCTCTGTCTGTATTTCCTGCATAACTTCCATAGCAATTTTTTTGCCTAATTCCTGCGAAGCTTTTCCTGAACCAATATCCTGTGCAGATACAACGGTCATTGCACCTAAAAGAAGCAAACTGACAACAGATTTTTTCATCATATTTTTCATGTAGATCTCTCAATGTTAAATGAAACGTTTCTGGAAGAAACGGCGCGGATTGTACTTGATTCCTCTTAGTATCAAAAACAGTTGAGGCAGGCAACGTCGTATCCCAACAAGATGGGGTTCTATGATGGCAATCTGATTTAAGATATCGTTTTCTCTATCAAATACTACTTTTTCGCTTACTTATCATAATTATACCTCCGATCCACCACTCCCATTGCAGAAAAGGTGTCCATAAAAAAACCGGAGTTTTCTCCGGTTTTTTAGCCATATTAAGATCTGTTATCCTTTAGATAGATTCTTCTTCCAGAAGATACCACGCACGCTTATTCTGAAATGATTGATATCTCACCATATAGGTTCAAGCAACTAGAAAAACTATTCTTGCTCGCAAGATTTTTTCTTAACGCGAAACCGTAGCACGATCTTGTACAACCGCACGGGCGCCAGCATAGCGCTTCTGCCAATAACCTTGATCGATACGCACGATTTCTACAGATTTTCCTGTCGATGGGGCATGTAGCATCCGTTTATTTCCTAAATAAATGCCAACATGATTTACGCCACCTCTATTGCGTCGGAAAAAGACCAAATCTCCAGGTTTAGGTTCTTTAACGGGTAAGAGCGCTTGAAACTGTGCGCTACTACTACGTGGCAAGCGAAATCCCTGTTCGGCAAACACACGCTGAACCAGTCCAGAACAATCAAAACCATTCTTACCCGTGCCGCCATAGTGATAAGGAACGCCAATAAATTTTTTCCCATTTGCGATAAGACGGGTACGGGTATTTTCCGTTGCAGGAATGCTTTTTTTAGGCGGAACAGGCGGCTCATCTGCTTTTAAACTTTCCAACGTAATGCCAGTATTAATTGTGGCAATCTCTTGAGTCGTGCTACAGCCAGCCAATACCAGCATCAGGCACAATAAAATCTCTTTTTTCATAAAGTTACGTGTTTGAATTTAGAAATCTTACCGCCCCTAGCGTAGCGACAAGACGCGGCACTATAACGAATGGTAATTTAAAGCGTCAACCTTTTTTTATTGCGACGAAATAACGGGTAAACGTTGTAACCCTTCAAGGTATTGTTGTGAAAGGCGGATACGGCAAATCAGATCACTATCCGGAATAATCTCTGCTTCCAAACGACAACGCGCACCACGAAAATTTTTAAATGCATGTAGGCTTTCTTGCCATGCACCATTGTCAGCATGACGATAATGGGCTTGTTCAATATCAGCATCTAATTGATTTAAAGTAAGAAAGGCACAACTCTCTAATGCACCATCAGGATTTCCGCTTTTCTGTAAACATTGACTTAGCGAGGAAGGGTATCCCGTTGCTGTTGGCGCCACAAAGCGATTGGGGTTAATAACTTCGGCATAGCGTAATAAAAGCCAAAACATAAAATGATTCATAAAACAGCTCATACGATGATTGAAATCCATATTATAGCTGTCTACCCGCTATAATCGCGCTTTTTTGTTAAAATACTTCCTTTCTATCATTTAATTATCAAGAGGCTTTCATGTCGCAGCCAAAACGCCGCATCCTTGTCACCAGCGCGCTCCCTTATGCTAATGGGGCTATTCACTTAGGGCATATGGTGGAACATATTCAAACGGATATTTGGGTGCGATTTCAGCGCTTGCGCGGCCATGAATGTTATTACGTGTGTGCGGATGATGCGCATGGCACGCCTATTATGTTACGTGCGGAGAAAGAAGGTATTACGCCTCAACAAATGATTGATAAAAGCCGTGCCGAACATCAACGGGATTTTAGTGGTTTTCTGATTGATCATCATCAGTACCACAGTACGCATAGTGAAGAAAATCGTGAACTAACACGAACTATTTACCAACTGCTCGATAAACATGGCCATGTTTTACGTCGAACCATTTCACAGTTATTCGATCCGCAAAAAGAGATTTTCCTCCCAGATCGCTTTGTCAAAGGTGAATGCCCCAAATGCCATAGTAAAGATCAATACGGCGATAATTGTGAAGTATGCGGAACCACTTATGCGCCAACGGACCTTATTAACCCTTACTCCGTTCTGTCGGGTGCAACTCCAGTGCTACGCGACAGCGAACATTATTTCTTCGATTTACCTCATTTTGAGACTTTTCTACGCAACTGGTTACAGAGCGCCCATTTACAGGAATCTATGCGTAATAAACTCGCAGAATGGTTTGAAAGCGGCTTGCAACCGTGGGATATTTCACGCGACGCTCCCTACTGGGGATTTGAAATTCCCGACGCCCCTAATAAATATTTCTATGTTTGGGTAGATGCTCCTGTGGGATATATGGCGAGCTTTAAGGCGCTATGCACCAAACAAGGCCTAGATTTTGACCATTTCTGGCATAAAAACCATGACACGGAACTCTACCACTTCATCGGAAAAGACATTGCTTATTTCCATATGCTGTTCTGGCCGGCTATGCTCGAAGGCGCCGGCTATCGCAAACCGAGTGGTGTGTTCTGTCATGGCTTTCTCACTGTTAACAACGAAAAGATGAGTAAATCGCGCGGCACTTTTATCAAGGCGGAAACCTACCTCAAGCATCTACGTCCAGAATACCTTCGTTACTATTTTGCGAGTAAACTCTCTGCGCGTGTTGAAGACATTGACCTTAACCTTGAAGATTTCCGCCAAAAAGTGAATAGCGACCTTGTCGGCAAATTGGTTAATCTTGCTAGCCGATGTGCGCCTTTCCTGAGCAAACATTTTGATGGCATGCTCGCCACCAGCTTACCGAGCGAAGATTTATTCAATGCCTTTGCCGCCAAAAGTGAAGAGATTGCGCAAGCCTACGAACAACGCGAATACGGTCAGGCAGTGCGCGATATTATGAAACTAGCCGACGCGGCAAACGAATATATTGATGCGGAAAAACCTTGGGTCAAGATTAAAGACGAGAGCACGCGTGGACAAGTGCAAGGTATTGCAACCGTTGGAATCAATGCCTTCCGTCAACTCATCATTTATTTAAAACCCATTCTGCCGCACGTAGCAAACGATGCGGAAGCTTTCTTGAATAGCCCCACGCTTAATTGGTCAGATGCTCAAAAACCGCTACTCGCACACGCGATTCATCCCTTTGTCGCCATGATGCAACGTATTGAAAGCCAACAAACAGATGCTCTTATCGCTGACAGCAAAGAAGACTTGCAAGAAGAAGCGCAACTGGGAAAAAAAGAGGAAAAAACGGTGGAAGAAAACTGGATTACTATCGACGATTTTGCCAAACTTGACCTTCGTATTGCCAAAGTATTGGCGTGCGACCATATTGAAGGTTCTGACAAACTTCTGCGCTTCAAACTCGATGTTGGCGACATTGGCGAACGCGAAGTATTCTCTGGTATAAAAGCTTATTACCAGCCAGAAGCGCTCGTTGGACGCCTGGTGGTATATGTGGCCAATCTAGCGCCAAGAAAAATGCGCTTTGGCGTATCTACAGGCATGATTCTTTCTGCCAGTGCCGACGGCGTCTTACATTTGCTCGCACCGGGCAGTGAAGTAAAAGCCGGTATGAAAATCAGTTAAAAACTACAGAAATATGATGGAACTTCTTGCATGTCACACCAGTTTTAAAGGAGAGCAGCGCTACTATCGTCACTTTGCGCAGACACTCCAGTGCTCCTTGCAACTTGCGATATACATACCTGTTGCTTCGCTCCTGAAAAACTGTCCCTGCCATATCAACTACTATCTGCCGGGACTACAAACGGATGCCCTACTCGTTGCCAGCCAGAGCGACTACCAACGCTATGCCAACCGCTACGATACCATTCTCGTTATCCCTGATCTTTTTAAGACCTATCATGGAGATGACGAATCGCGTGTAGGACAATACATGCAAGAACACGAATCCATTCATAACTATCTCCTACACGAATTACCTGCGCTCATGCAAGAGCATTTCTCAACTTGTAGTGGACGTAGCATTATGGGCTACGGGTTTGGCGGAACCTTAGCAATCTATCTTGCGCTTCAACATCCTGAACACTACCGCAGTATTTCAGCTCTCGCGCCATGGATTGGCTTTTACGGCAACACATGGTACAACGAACACCTCGTTCAATACGACTTACCTGCACATTTTGATGCCCTACAATGGTATCGTGACCATCCTACAACAACACCTCTTCCTTTATGGATTGACCAAGGCACAGAAGATGACCATTTGGGCAGTAAAATTGATCTAGACGCATTTGAAAACTTCATAGCGACACAACCGATATCCGAGAACATCTGGATTAACTGGCGCAAACGTTATGACCACAGCTTCTATTTTGTCCACTCGCACATCCGTGAGCACTTTGTTTTCCATGCGGAATACTACGACTCATGAACGCCACCATCCGCTATGCCACTAACAACGATCTAGAAACGCTACAGCAACTGGCTACTCTGACGGCAATATATAGCCCCGTAGCAATGGATAGCATCTGGATAGCGGAAGACCAAGCTTCCTGTCTTGGCTACATAGCCTGTAACCAAACGCTTGATGAAATGACACTATTAGGCATCGCTGTTGCGCCTCAGGCGCGCCGTCAAGGAATTGCCACGGCGTTACACCAGCTAGCTATCGAACATTTACAACCCAATTACGCTTACCTTGAAGTCCGTGCCAGCAACCATGCCGCGCAACGACTCTACCATCATCTTGGTTACCGCTCCATTGGTGAACGTCGCGATTACTACCCCAATCCTGATGGAAGTCGAGAGACCGCCTTAGTACTACGCTGGCAATCCAAACCAAAGGAATAACGCCATGTCACTCAATATTGATCCCTGCGCCTTTATTCTTCTCATCTTTGCCGCACTTGGCATCATCAGCCACAACACACCAGTTACACTCGCGGCAACCATCCTACTATTCATACAACAAACCCCTCTAACCCGCTATCTACCTTGGGTAGAAAAGAATGGACTTAACATCGGCATCATTCTACTTACCATCGGCGTGCTCAGCCCACTCGCCAGTGGCAAAATCGCCTTATCGCTCAATGACTTCCTCAATTGGAAACCCTTACTCGGTATCGCCATAGGCATACTCGTTGCATGGCTGGGAGGACGTGGTTTCACCCTCATGCTAAACCAACCCGGTGTGATTCCTGGTCTTGTAATCGGCACCGTCATAGGCGTTGCCTTCCTAAAAGGCGTCCCCGTAGGACCACTAATCGCCGCGGGAATCCTCTCCCTTATTTTAGGTAAAGGCAACTAACATGAATATCAGCGAAATTGACCATGAACTTAGAACATTGGCGGACGATAATATCGACTACATCGCATTTAACCGCCGCATCGTCAACACCAAAAAAACTCTCTATGGCGTCCGCATTCCCGCACTACGCAAACTTGCAAAACGTCTTGCCAAAAATGCAACCGCTGCCACTATCAGCACTTATCTTGACACACATCCAAACACCTTTGAACATCACCTCCTCGCAGGCATTATCATCAACCGAGCACAGCTCAACGATGCGGAAGCACTCGCTCTCACATGCCACTACCTAAAACGCGTTGATAGCTGGGCAGAAATTGATAGCTTCGTTGAAAAAAAACCGCGCCTTGCGCCTGACACAGCTTGGACACTCGCGCACCAAATCCTAAATAGTACAAAAGAACAGACCGTTCGCTTCGCGATCGTCCTCCTTATGCAGCACTTTCTTGACGATGAACACCTGTCTACTGTCTTTACTGCCTTACGTAGCGTCCAACACGATGGTTACTACGTACGCATGGCAATGGCATGGCTCTATGCCGAAGCTGCGGTTAACCACTTTCACGCTACCCTGCAAGAACTACAAAATCCGCAATTAAATGACTGGACACGACGCAAAGCACTACAAAAAATGCGAGAATCACGACGCTTTAGCCTTGACCAACAAGCGGAAATCCGCCGTCATCGAAACAAGGGGATTGCATGAGCCAGCCCTTTCCTAACGACACAGCACAACAAATATGGCAAAAACTGGTCGCCGCAGCACCCATTATCCATTGCCTCACCAGCGACGAAGCCAAAAAACTCACTGCCGACGCTCTACTTGCAGCTGGCGCAACCCCCGCGATGATAGAAGCCGAAGAAGAATGCAGCACATTCACCCAAGCGGCATCAGGTCTGCTCATTCATATTGGCACACTACATCATGCCCGCCTTGCTTCCATGCGACGTGCAGCCCGCACAGCACTTCGTCAAAATAAAGCGTGGGTACTTGATCCCACGGATGTCGGCGACCTACTATCCTATCGCAATGATTTTGCCCGTGAACTCCTCGCTTTCCATCCTGCTGTTATCCATGGTAACGCTGCCGAAATCCTGTGGCTTGTAGGGCAATCCAGCAAACGACGCGATAACAGCCTTCTTCCTACGGAAGCAGAAACCATCGCTGCCGCCCATGAACTGGCGCGCAAACAACAATGCGTTATTCTCTTGAGTGGCGAGCGCGATTACATCAGCGATGGCAATACCCTCTATCATAACGATGGCGGAGATAGCCGCATGACCCGAGTCAACGACACTGGTTGCGCGCTATCGGCACTCGTAGCAGCCTGTTGTGCTATAGCTGAACCGCTCCTTGCCGCAGCAACAGCTAGCCGTATCATGAAAAATGCAGGGAACTATGCAGCTAGTGCCGGTGGTATGGGTAGTTTTGCCGTGCGCCTACTAGACGGTCTAACCTTCCCACAACCGCTGTAATTACTACAAGAACACAGCCTCTAATCTTATCCGAGCTATTTGCCGTTTTTCTCCTACGGTAGCAGCAACTCCTCCTCTTTCACGTCCCCTTAGACAACATCAGAATATTCGGGAAAATCTCGCACGAGTAAATTCCTACAAAAGTTCTTTGTCGTATATAATAATAGCACCGCATTATCACGCACAATATCTCTTATTTCAGAGAGACGTATTTTTTTGTTACTACCTAACTTGCTGCCTATTTAAGACCTATAATATATTTTCCTCATCCATTGAATGATGCTGTTTAAAACGAGAGCTTCAAGCTGAGACAATTTACTAGATACTGATTCTAAAAATAGCTTTCCTTAAAAAACGCCGCCTAATGGTGGCAGCGTTGTCGCATGAATTCTCGTTCCATTTAATGCTTCCGCATCTTCTGTGCAGCATTTTTCATGGCTTTTTGGGCAACGGAGAAATCTAGATCACAAGATTTATAATTGTCTTCAAGTTCCTCTCTTAATATTTTGCTTTCTTTTTTCGCTTCTTCAGGTTGCTTCTCTACTTTTTCTATAAACGAAAATATCTTATTGTAATCGCCTTTGTCAGTAACACATTTGCAATTATCGCTTTTTTCTTGACCGTAAGGTATCGTGCAGTCTTCTACTAATGCTTTTTTTAGCTCATCTATATGGGCACGCATTTTATCCATCATGCTTTTCATAGCATTATCTCTTGTTGGTTCCTGACCACTTTTAATTGCTTCCTGTATAGCTTCCTGCTTCACTTTTTCCCATACCTGCAGTGTAGCTTCACCTAAAACTGGCATTTGTGCAAATGCCATGTTTATTGCACCTACAAAGAACAAACTCATTATGGATTTTTTTATCATATTGAGACCTGTGCAAAACCCTCCATCTCATCCACTCATTCATTTTTCAACACAAATGAACCTGTTTTCTGCTCATTTTCTTGCATCATCATCCCTGAAATACCCAATATCTGGGCAATTCCCCGCCTTTTAGACAGGAAAAGCCATCTCTATCCTGTTC
>JAUMZX010000082.1 GCA_030527905.1 Cardiobacteriaceae bacterium | reverse complement strand
TATTTATCAGATGAATACGTTTATTACGCCGGAAGAGGAAAAAATTCTCTTTGAAAGCGGATTGTTAGAACGTGGCTATCAGATTATTCGTTGGCATCCACATGCAGTTGATCTATTACATAGCACAGGTAGTAAGGCCCGCGGTATTCGAGCTGTTTGCGATATTCTTGGTATCGATTTGGCGGATACGATGGCTTTTGGAGATGAGCTTAATGATTTGGAGATGTTCAAGACCGTCGGTTTTGGTGTTGCAATGGGTGATGGGCGCGATGAGTTGAAGGCGTTAGCAAAATATGTCACGGGAACGTTGGAGGAACACGGTATTTATAACGCTCTCGTACATCTCGGTGTGATTGAAGGTCCATCTTGGGAGCAAAAATGAATGCTCCTAAGATTATTTTTTTCGATATTGATGAAACGCTTTATCGCAAACGTAGTAATTACCTACCAGAATCCGTAAACTATGCTATCCGTGCTTTGAAAAAACGCGGCATCATTCCTGCTATTGCAACAGGACGTTCACTTGCAGCCATTCCAGAAAAAATCCATGAATTATCTGTAGCGGAAAATATCGAACTATTCGTTACGATTAATGGGCAATACAATCAGTATCGTGGTCAAGCTATTGATGCGCATTGTATGGAGCGTGCCGATATTGAACGTTTTATCGCATTATTTCAACAACACAGCTGGGATTATACGTTTGTTGGGTCTGAGCAAATGGCGTCTTCATCCGCTAATCCGCGTGTGTGCGAAGCGTTAGCAACGATTGGTCCGTTCGTGGTTGATGCCGATTATTATCAGCGTCGACCAGTTTACCAAATCCTGTTATTTATTGATGCCGAGGAAGAAGTGCATCTTAATGCTAGTGGTGAACTTGCTAAAGGCTATCACGCTATGCGTTGGCATCCCTTCTCAGTCGATTTATTACAGGCTACAGGGAGTAAAGCGCGTGGTATTCGTGCGGTGTGCGAGAAACTCGGTGTTTCACCATCAGAAACTATGGCTTTTGGTGATGGCGAGAATGATGTAGAGATGTTTAAAACGGTGGGGTATGGCGTCGCAATGGGAGATGCTTGCCCGCAGTTGTTAGCAGTTGCAGATAGGCAAACAGGTACAGTCGAAGAAGATGGTATTTATCATGCCTTAGTGCAGCTTGGTGTTATTGAGGCAATGTAATCCATTTTGCCTTCATGTGTATGGGGAAGGTACTTGAAGCGATGATTGGTAGTGTGATGGCTTTGTGAAATGGTTGCTCATTGCGTTAAACAGTAGGTCGGTTTGCTCTTGATAACATTCATCAAGTGTAAGAATTAATCGCGTTGTTTACACTTTTCCTTTTTGCATGGATGCCCAAATTTGGACATTTTTAGCTATTGTCAAGAATGCCAAAGGCACGACAAAGTCGCATGGTTCTTGATGGTAGCTAAAAATTCCTAAAAAATCATTTATGCAAAAAATAAAAGCAAACAAATCTCAAAAATGTAAACAACGCTCCGATTTCCTACACATCAAGTTTGTGTCGGGAGGGTTACGCCTCTTTCTTGTTTTCTATCACGAGACATCCGCTATCAAATACCCTTCAATGACGAATACTAGAGCGTACGTGTAGAGAGGTGTTATTGACGAAATCATGCTGGTGAGAAGATTATTTTATTTTGTTCACGGAAATTGGATGGATACTGTTACAGCACGCATTACCCTAAAGTATCATGCTTTCTGAGGAGCGATATGCAAAAATGCGGTTTTACGCATGCTGATGACTAATTGAAAAATTGTCTTTCTGCGGTAAACTGCGCTGCAATTTTTCCTGTTGTTATGGAATACTTATGTTTCTTCTTTTATCCAATGATGACGGCTACTTATCACCAGGTTTGCGCTTGTTAGCTGAAGCACTCTCCAATGAAGTAGCACGTTTGTCTGTTATTGCGCCTGATCGTGATTGCAGCGGAGCGAGTCATTCGCTAACTTTAAAGCGTCCATTATTGGTAACGGATCATGGTGCGGGGATTTGGAGTGTGGATGGTACGCCGTCAGATTGCGTGCATCTTGCTATGACAGGATATTTCGATGTCTTACCTGATATGGTGATTTCGGGCATCAATCATGGGGCTAATATGGGCGACGATGTACTTTACTCTGGAACCGTTGCTGCTGCCTTTGAAGGACATAATCTTGGTTTACCAGCGATAGCGGTTTCTAATGTTGCATCCAATCCGCAACATATGGATAGCGCGGTAAAGATTGTACGCGATTTATTCCTTCGCCTCGCTGCTAATCCTTTACCACGTAATCTATTTTTGAATGTTAATATTCCTGATCTGCCTTATGAGCAGATTAAAGGATTGCGTGCTACTGTTCTTGGAACCCGTCATCCGGCAGCACCATTAATAGAAACAAAAAATCCGCGTGGGAAAACCTTATTTTGGATTGGACCTGCGGGTGGTATTGTTAGTGGTGAGGATAATACCGATTTTAATGCGATTGAAGGTGGCTATGTGTCGGTTACACCTTTGCAGTTTAATCTGACTGCGCATAATCAAATTGGCGATGTTGTCACTTGGCTGGAGAAATTTTGATGAGACGTTCCATACTCCTCTATACGTTTGCATTATTACTGACCGCTTGTGGAACAAGCTACCATGCACCGACAGCCTATCAATTGCACGGACAACGTGGTGCATTGCAGCCGGGTGCTGATTATATTGTTCGTCCAGGCGATACCCTTTTTGGTATTTCTTGGCGTTACGGATTAGATATGCAGGAACTGGCGCGTTGGAATGGTATCAGTGATCCTAACCGTATTCTGGCAGGAAGTCGTCTGCACACGCGACCGCCACAAGGCATACAACGAGAACAAGTTTATGTACCACAGGTAACAAGTGCTGGGTTACCGGGATGGATATGGCCAACACGTGGACGTGTAACACGCGAATTTTCTCCATCAACTCCGGGTGGACAAGGAATTAAAATTGCCGGAGAGCGCGGACAGCCTATCTATGCAGCGCGCGACGGAGAAGTTGCTTACGTGGGATCAGGTCTTTCTGGTTTTGGACGTATGATTATTTTGCGACATGATGACAAAGTGTTATCAGCTTATGGCTACCTTGCTGATGTACAGGTCGGTGAAAAACAGCAGGTACGGCGTGGCCAACAAATAGCGACGATGGGTATTAGCCCACAAAACAGTGCGGCGCTACATTTTGAAACACGAAAACAAGGACAACCGATTAATCCGTATAGTTTTATCGGGACAGCACCGCGCTACTGAGAATAAACATGCAATACCATTATCAAATCCACAGTGAAAGTAACGCATATAAAGGATTTTTCCGTATTCGGCGCTATGAGGTGAGCTACGAAAGTTTTCGTGGCGGGATGTGTGAGACAGTTGTGCGTGAATGCATGGGTGGAGGTTACGTTGTTTCAGCATTACCTTATGATCCGCAACGCCAAGAAATCGTATTGGTTGAACAGTTTCGCATCGGTGCGACGATTGCCGGTGAACGTCCATGGCAATATGAAATTGTGGCTGGTTTTGTAGATGTTGATGATGTCTCGCCAGAAGAAAGTATGCAACGTGAGCTAGAAGAAGAAATTGGTACACGAGCACAACATCTTGAGCATCTTTTTACCTATCTTGGTAGTCCAGGAGGCAGCGCCGGACGCACCCATCTTTACCTTGCGGAAATTGATAGTAGCCAAATCGCAACCTATAGTGGCTTAGAGGAAGAAGGCGAAGATATTGCCGTACATCGTCTGAGCTATGAAGAAACCTTATGCTGGCTTTTCGCTGGCAAATTGAACAACTCAAACACGTTACTGGCGTTACAGGCCTTCCTACTACGCCATCCGCAACTGCAAAAACAGTGGGCGGACAACCATGAAAAGGCAGCACCATGACTCAGAATTATTCGTATCTCAAAGGATTGATATGTATCCTTGCATTTGCGACGCTACAACATACCTTTGCCTACCCTAGCAAAAAAGGGTTCGACTGCAATGAAGAACAGGGCGGTATGTTCATGGCTGCAAGCGAAGGACGAACGGATGTGCTTAACCTCTATTATGACAATGGCTGCAACTTCAATGTAGTAGATCCGCGTGGCTTTACTCCTTATGATGTGGCCGCGTTAAATGGTCGGAAAGACAGTACAGAATGGTTGGTCAAACATAACCTCGCTACTGAGGGAGAGTTTAGTAGCGCAATGTATAAACTTTTGCAGACAGGATTGCGTTTTCTAAACCATGATGCTGGCGTTATAGATGGCACCATGAACAAAGCAACTGCGGAAGGCATTAGATCCTTTCAAAAAGAAAATAAATTGGCGATGACAGGTAAACCCGAAAGCGCTTGGCTTGGTATCTTCAACAAACAGCTCAGCAAAAAAATGCAGGCAAAACTTGGTGAATTAGGGTTCAAAGCAGGAACACCGGATGGTGTTATCGGGAGTAGTACTCGTACTGCAATGCAAGCTTTTCGCCAAGAACGCAACATGCCAAAAGGCGAATATGCACATATTGATGACCAGCTGATTTATCAACTGATGATGGCTGAGAATGAGGCTAATAAAAAAGCTATCGCGCGACGTGAGGCTGAACGTGCAGCGCGTCAAGTCGCGCAAGAAGCTGCACAACGGCAAGAAGAAGCGCGTAAACGCGCGGAAGCTCAGCGTCGTGCCGCGGAAAAGCGTCAACAAGCAGAAGCTGCTGCTCAAGAAGCGGAGAATCGTCGGCAAGCGGAAGAAATACAGCTTGCGGCTAAACGTGAAGCGGAAAACGCTGCACAGAGACGAGCATTGGAAACGGCACGTCAACAAGCCGAAGAAGCCGCACGTACTGCAGAAAAACAGCGGCAAACGATTCGTGAACAACAAGAAAAATTACAACAAGAAGAACAAGCTGCGCGTCTGAAAGCTGAGGCGGAAAAGGACGAAGTGCGACGCCGCGAAGCGCAGGCGGAAATGCAACGTGTTGAAGCCGAACGTAAAGCGGCTGCTGAACGTGCTGCTGCCTTAGCTGCAGCTGAAGCAGAGCGAAAAGCAGCCTTAGAGCGACAAGAAAATGAACGCCGTCGTCTTGCTGAAGAGCAAGCAGCGCGTGACGCAGAAGCTGCAAGACAAGCAGAGCGTACGCGTTTTGTCGCAGAAGCGGCTCGACGTGCTGAAGAAAAAGCGCGTCAACAGGCAGAAGAAGCTGCAAAAGCGGCAGAAAAAGCCCGTGAAGAGGCACGTAGTGCTTTCCGTGCGGCTAATCAGACGCCATTAATCATGCAAAATGCGGTTGTAGCCACGCCTAGTGCGGGTACTGTACGTCACAATACGGGATTTAACCGTGTATCGGGGAGCTTGCAAATGCGCGGTAACGGTAGCTTGATTACCTCATGTGCTGTTGGTGGACAGCAAATTGATGCAGGTTGGTGCCAACAATACTTCCCTGCTGGCGAAGGAAAAGAATGTAATGCCGTTATTAGTGGTACTGGCGTTGTGGTTTCACTGACTTGTAAATAAGGCACATTTGAAAAGAGGTTGCGTTTACTGAAAAAATCACTAAAATACGCGGCTGGTCTGCATTGGCGCTTCGCAACGATCAGCCGCAAACCCCGTCAGGTCCGGAAGGAAGCAGCGGTAGTGGTGAAATCGGGTGCCGGAGTAAGCTGGTGCAGGCCTTTTTCTTTATTTAAAATATATCGCAATGTATCAGGTTCTTGCACGCAAATGGCGACCAAAAAATTTTCATGAACTGGTTGGTCAAACGCATGTGACACAGGCATTAACCTATGCGCTGGATCACAACCAGTTGCACCATGCCTATCTTTTTACCGGTACACGAGGGGTTGGGAAAACCACCATTGCTCGTATTTTTGCCAAATCATTAAACTGTCAAAAAAATCATGTTAGTTCTAATCCTTGCGGTGAGTGCGATCATTGTCGTGAAATAGATCAAGGAAGCTTCCCTGATCTGATTGAAGTCGATGCTGCTTCGCGCACAGGCGTGGACGATACGCGCGAATTACTGAATAACGTTCCTTATGCACCCGTTAAAGGCGCATACAAAGTTTATCTTATTGATGAAGTTCATATGTTTTCGGCCAGTAGTTTTAATGCGTTACTGAAAACATTGGAAGAACCACCACCGCACGTTAAATTTATTCTTGCTACAACAGACCCACAAAAGCTACCCGCAACTATTCTTTCGCGCTGTTTACAATTCCATTTGAAGAATATGAGTGAGCAACAAATTGTTGAACATCTCTCGCATATTCTGCAGACAGAACAGGCAGATTTTGATATCGAAGCATTGCAATTATTGGCGCAAGCCGCTTCGGGCAGTATGCGTGATAGCTTGAGCTTACTTGATCAGGCTCTGGCTTATGGGCAAGGCAATGTGCGTACTCACGATGTCGCAACATTGTTGGGCGCTATTCCCGAACCGCAATTGCTGCATATGCTACAACTTCTTGCCGATGGAAAAGCGGTAGAACTACGCAATATTCTGGCGTCTCTTGATACGTATGCACCAGACTATGCGGCATTATTACTACGTTTTTTGCAGCAATTACAGAAAATTACTATTGCCAGTTTAGGGGCGGAACGTTATACGGGGGAAATCTCAGCAGATTTGCACCTATTAGCGCAACGTTTGCCAGTAGAATTGGTACAGTTGTGGTATCAAATTGGCAATGAAACGTGGCAGAACTTACCCTATCAGCCAGATGCACGAATGGCATTGGAAATGTGTCTACTACGAATGATTGCTCTGCAGCCATTATTGCCAGATAGTGATCCGATGCAGGCTAAGCTAATCCAGGAAGCGGCGCCAGCTCCTACAGATAATGTCGCTAACTTTATTTCGTCTCCTTCTTCACATCAAGAACAGCTAACGAGCGATGCGCCGCTAGAATCAGAAAGTACTACAAGTCAACACAGCGCATTTTCCGAGAAGAGTGCCAGCTTTCTTGGCAATGAAAGTACAAAGATAGTAACCAATGCTACAAGTTCTGATCATGATGCTTTAGTACCTTTCTCATCTGCTGAGCAGGCAGCAAATGTGTCCGAAGAAAATGGGACGAAGAATACTTATGATGTTGTAGAACCTTTGCCTCATTCTGCTGAATCAAATCATGAAAAGCCAAATGGAAGTGATACATTACAACAGCAAGATGACCACGTAAACTTATCTCATACGGCTGAGCAGGATGAAGAACCTCCGCCATGGGTAAGCGAAATCATCCCAGATGATGCCGTGCCGGTTACGCAAGATATGACGGAAAAGGAGTCTGAACTTGAAACGTCTCCTCCATCATCCGTGCAAAAACAGGATAAAATAGACAATCCGATATTCACATCGGAGCAAAACAATCAAACGGAAAAAAAACATGAATTATTGACATCAATGTTCAATAATCCAGAGCGCTGGAGTACGTTTCTTTCTGGATTGGATTTGCAAGAATACCCATTGCTTTTATTAGAAAATAGCGTTCCCGCGGCATGGCATCCTCCATTATTAAGTTTGCATACGGCGCCTAGTGGAATGGTTTTTGATCAGGCTCAAAACCGTATCCAAGCGGCGGCAGCGATTGGATCCAAAATGGGATTGGCATGTGAAATTGAAATATTACCGGTAGATGCTATTCGAACGCCAATAGATTATCGGCGACAAAAGAATGCGGAAGAACAACAGCGTGCAGAACGAGATTTTCTCACACATCCACAAGTAGAAGCGGCAAAATCTGTTTTTGGCGCAGATTTACAAGTGGATAATATTCAACCTTTAAATACACAGGAGTAAAGATGTTACCCGGAAAATTGGGCAGTATGATGAAAAAAGCACAGGAAATGCAAGAGAATATGCAGAAAATGCAGGCAGAACTGGCTAATAAACACATAATCGGTATCTCAGGCGCGGGAGCGGTCAAAATAACGCTAAATGGGCAAAGCGTACAGCTTAGCGAAGAAGCACTGAAAGAAGACAAAGAAATGCTGGAAGCATTACTAGCTGCTGCTTTTAGTGATGCATCGGCTAAAGTGAGCGAGATGACGCAAGAAGAAATGGCGAAGGTTACTGGCGGCATCAATCTACCGGGTGGGCTCAAGCTACCATTCTGATGAGCTTTTCTCCCTCATTTGATCAATTGGTGCAGGCGCTTACGTGTTTGCCAGGAGTCGGCAATAAAACGGCGCAGCGTATGGCGCTACAATTACTGTTGAATAAAACTGCCCAAGCGCAACAG
Organism: Cardiobacteriaceae bacterium; assembly: GCA_030527905.1. GTDB lineage: Bacteria > Pseudomonadota > Gammaproteobacteria > Cardiobacteriales > Cardiobacteriaceae > Cardiobacterium. Next base: position 513 of record JAUMZX010000082.1, on the reverse strand, counting down.
CTGGCGGATGTTGTAAAAAATGTCGCAATATCAGCGATGATGAGCTCTGTCTTATCTGCACAAATCCACGTCGCGATGCCTCAACGATTTGTGTTGTCGAAGCGCCAGCTGATGTTTTAGCCATTGAACAATCTACAGATTATCGTGGGCACTATTTTGTACTTATGGGTCATATTTCACCGCTTGATGGCATTGGTCCGATAGAGCTTGGTATGGATATTCTCGATCAGCAATTGGCTACTGGAGAAATACAGGAAATGGTGCTTGCGACGAACAGTACATTCGAAGGTGAAACAACGGCCTATTTCCTTGCGGAACTGGCAGCGAAGCATCATGTGATTGCGACTCGTCTTGCGCATGGCGTACCGGTTGGTGGGGAGCTCACGTATTTGGATAAAAATACGCTCTCTCTTGCCTTCAATGCGCGCAGTCGCTATCGCAGCGAATAAAAGAATTATCTGTAGGAAATCGGAGCGTTGTTTACATTTTTGAGATTTGTTTGCTTTTATTTTT
>JAUMZX010000081.1 GCA_030527905.1 Cardiobacteriaceae bacterium | reverse complement strand
GTGTTGAAAAATGAATGCGTGGATGAGTTGGAGGGTTTTGCACAGGTCTCATATTTTAAATAAAAATTTTAAGTCCTATTAACCATACATTTAATGACTGATTGTCAGAACATTACTAAATAATGCCGTCCATATCTTATATCAGCTAATTGCCCAACATATATAAAAAGAGAGGCCAGATATGCATCAATCTGACCTCTCTTTTTCATACATATACGTTTATCCCAATAATGCTACACGCTGAATCGTATCTTGACGATCAGGGCCAGTAGAAACAATCGTAATTGCCAGTCCTAATTTATCTTCCAGATAAGCAATATAAGCGCGAGCCTTTTCTGGTAACTGCGCAAAATCTTTCATACCGACGGTACTATTCTGCCAACCTGATAAGGTTTCGTATACTGGTGTGCATCGCGCCAATTCATCTGCACCAACAGGAGCAACCTCCAAACGTTGACCATCCATATCATAAGCAACGCAAACTTTAATTTCTGCAAGTTCATCCAGAACATCCAGTTTGGTCATACAGATACCACTAATACTTGAATTAAAAATGGCTCGACGTAAAGCTGGCAAATCAATCCAGCCACAACGTCGTGCACGTCCCGTCGTAGCTCCAAACTCGTTACCGACTGTAGAAAGATGCTGACCGATGCTAGTATCCAGTGCGAGTTCAGTCGGAAATGGACCTCCCCCTACGCGAGTACTATAAGCTTTAACAACACCGAGAATATAATCTAAATGACGCGGACCTACCCCTGAACCCGTTGCAGCACCGCCTGCGCTCGTATTTGATGAAGTAACAAAGGGATAAGTTCCATGATCAATATCTAGCATGGCACCTTGAGCTCCTTCAAAAATAACATGATCACCACGTTCATGATGTTGATAGGCCGCGAGCGTCACGTCAGCAATAAGTGGCCGAACGCGTTCTACATAGCTTAGCCACTCATCTAAAACATTTTCATAATCGACAACATCACAATGATAATAATGTTCCAGCTGAAAATTATGAAAGTCCATCAGTTCACGTAAACGTTCACGAAAATTTTGTGGTTGTAATAAATCCGCAAGACGCAGACCGCGACGCGCAATTTTGTCTTCATAAGCAGGACCGATACCACGACCTGTTGTACCGATCTTATTATCTCCGCGCGCCTTTTCTCTCGCCTGATCAAGAGCACTATGCGTCGGTAAAATCAATGCGCAGGCCGGAGAAATATGTAGGCGTTGCAATACGGGTACTCCTGCTGCAACCAACGCATCAATTTCTTTGAACAAAGCACGCAAACACAATACAACGCCGTTACCTATATAGCTTTGTACGCCATCATGCAAAATTCCTGCAGGAATGAGGTGTAGCACCGTTTTCTTGCCATCAATAACTAATGTATGGCCGGCATTATGCCCCCCCTGATAGCGTACGACTGCACCTGCTTTTTCAGTTAGCAGATCAACAACTTTTCCCTTTCCTTCATCGCCCCATTGGGCGCCAATGACGACCAGATTTGTACTCATATTTGCTTTCCTCGAATGATACGAAAAGGTGTGTGCTTACTATACCAGCCAAATAACAACCGCAACCAGCATAATTGCCGCAATAGCCAGACTAATACCAACACGACGTAGTGTCTGATCCGGCAGTTCAATCATCTGCCGCATTGCTCAACGCCACGCGGACGGTGCAATACCAATCATCATGCCTTCACATAATAGCATCAAGGCAAATGCCAGCCACCACGTAGTCATATTCATGGTTGAACAGGTTCTGTGATAGGCTGCACAGCTGCGGCTTCTGGTGGGATAACAGGATCAGCGATAGGCGTCATAACTGGCTCAGGCTGGGACGACACTGGCTTAGAAGATTCCTGCGGCGTGGTCATATTTTTCTCTTCACTGCCATTTAGATAGCTGAAATAGCGACTATCAGGACTCACAATTAGAGTACTGCCATTTAGGCTATCACGATAGGTCAATAAACTCCGCCAGTAACGATAAAACTCAATATCAGCGCCATAGGTTTGGGCATATTGTTTAGCGGCAGTCGCATCTGCTTCACCGCGCATAATATCAGCCTCTTCACGTGCTTTTGCTAACAATTCCGCTGCTTCGCGCTCAGCAGTTGCACGAATCACTGAAGATTTTTCTTGCCCACGCGCACGGAAATCTTTCGATACCCGCTCACGTTCTGCCCGCATACGATCAAAAACACGATCACGAATTTCATCAGAAAAATCGACTCGTTTTAAACGTACACCAAGAACTTCCATTCCATAACGTGCTTCAGCTTGCTGTGAAATGCGTTTACTTGCTGCATCCATAATGGTTCCGCGATCTTGGGAAATCGCCTCTTTAACAGAGCGCTGAACAAATTCACCACGTAAATTTTCCTTCACCATGTTATCAAGTAAACGACTCGCTTGCTCAAAGTTACCTTGCACGCTGGTGTAGAAAGTACGGATATCTTTAATACGCCATTCAACAAAATAGTCAACAATCAACCATTTTTTTTCATTTGTCATAAAGCGTTCTGGATCAACATCCAGACGCTGAATGCGGGCATCAAATAGTTCAACATTCTGCACAAACGGCAACTTAAATTTCAAACCTGCTTTATTATCCGTACTGATAAGGCGAGAAAATTGCGTAACAACGGCTATTTGTCGCTCATTAATAATATAAGCACTGCTCACCAATAAGATGAGAGCAACAACAACGACAGCAATCAAAGTATTGAGTTTATTATTCATACGTTCTTCCTGCGGTTACCTACTGCGACTACGTTCGTCGTTACGATTATTCTGATTTACTGGCGCTTTATACGTTGTTGTGCTTGGCTGTACTACAACTGGAGCAGGTACAGAACTCTGACTGACACTTTCTTGCACAACAGGAAATACCTGCGACAAATCGGGCGCTGCGCCAAGATTAATAATCGGGCGACTATTATCAGCATCAACTAATACTTTATTACTATGGGCATAAACGCTTGCCATCGTATCAAGATAAAGTCGTTCTCGCATGACAGCAGGATTCTCACGATAAGCGCCTAAAAGATTATTGAAGCGACTGCTATCTGCAGTAGCGCGCGCTAATGTTTCTGCCTTATAAGCCTGCGCCGCTTGCAACAGACGTTTCGCCTCACCACGGGCGACGGGGATACGTTCACGAGCGTAAGCTTCCGCTTCCAGTCCAAGACGCTCTTCATCTTCCCGCGCACGCACAGCATCTTCAAAAGCATCTTGCACTTCTACTGGTGCACGTGCATCTTGTAGCTCAAATGCAACGATTTCAAAACCAAGATTATATTGTTCCAATGTTTTATCAATAATCTGCTTTGCTTCTTGCGGCCATTCGCCACGTTTATCAATCAAAATATCATCAACCGTATTACTACCTACCACTTCACGGATAGCAGAAATAACGATATCACGTAGCACTTCTTCTGGCTGATTTGATTGGAATAAATAGTTTTTTGCATCACGAATTCGGTATTGCACTGCCGCACCAATCTCGACAATGTTTTCATCGCTAGTCAGCATCTGTCCATTACGCTGATTACTGGTACTAATACGTCCACTCTGACTTTTTAGCTCCCCAACCTGCATGGATGAAATAGAGGTAACATCAACTTTAGAAACCTGACCAACAGGAGCGGGAAAATGCCAATTGAGCCCTGCTTTGGTGGTACGCAGATAACGGCCAAGAAAAGTTTCAACGCCGTTCTCACGTTCACGTACCGTATAAACACCGGTCGCCAACCAAATACAAAGCCCCGCACAAACCAGTAAGAATAAGAACTTACCCGAAATATGCACAGGCATACGGCTACCGCCACCTTCACCACCAGTATTTTTGCGGGGACGTAGCCGTAGTAATTTATTAAAAAATTCGTCTAAATCTGGCGGTTGGTTATTGTTTTTTTTGTCATTGTCGCTGTCATTATTTCCCCAAGGGTCCTGCGACATCGCTATCACTTGCGGTTTGCGCTGCCGGCTGAAGTAGCCGAGTAAGAAAGAAAACATAAATTCGTATTCCTCTATACGTCTGAATGATGGTGGAGTTCAAAGGTGCGATTATACTGTGATTGTAGCTGGTGAAAACGCTTTTCACGCAAAACCAACTTTAACCACTGGCTACCGTCCGCTGCAATACGCTCTTCTTGCACCGCATGATCAGCATACAAAGCCGCCCGTAGAGCGCCCTCTTGTGGAGAAAGCTGTAACCAGCCACTACGCTCCGAACTTTTAAAAAAATCAATAATAGCGTTACGTAGTAAATCAATACCAGCACCACTAAGTGCAGAAACAAACACGGATTCCACTTGCCCATTGGCGTCATACTTTATATGAGGTGTCTCGCCTCGCAAATCAATTTTGTTATACACGCGCAACATTGGCAATTCGTTGGCATCAATAGCTTTTAACACCTCATCAACCACCGCTTCTCGATCCAAGTGATGCGGATCGGCAACATCAATAACATGTAAGAGCAAATCAGCTCGTGCGGTTTCTTCTAGCGTCGCAGAAAAAGCGGCAACCAGCTCATGCGGCAAATCGCTCACGAAACCGACGGTATCCGCCATTAGAATCGTTTGTGCACCATCATATTGTAATTTACGCCAAGTCGGATCAAGCGTGGCAAACAGCTGGTCTTGTGCATAAACATTCGCTTCTGTCAGGATATTAAACAAAGTAGATTTGCCTGAGTTTGTATAACCAGCTAATGCAACCGTCGGCATATCCCGACGTCCTCGTGCTTTACGATTTTCTTCGCGCTGCTTCTGCACTTTGTCTAGGCGACGTTGTAGCTGTTTGATACGACCAGCCAGTAATCGGCGGTCTGTCTCCAACTGGGTTTCACCAGGACCACGCAAACCAATACCGCCTTTCTGCCGTTCCAAGTGTGTCCAGCCACGCACTAGTCTTGTGGATAAATGGTTTAATTGCGCCAACTCAACTTGCAACTTGCCTTCATGACTACGTGCCCGTTGGGCAAAAATGTCCAACACTAAGCCACTACGATCAAGAACACGAGCGCTTAATAGTTTTTCCAGATTACGTTCCTGTGAAGGCGAGAGCGGTGCATTGAAAATCACCAGTTCAATATCATGCGTTTTCACTGCACTGGCAATACTTTCTGCTTGTCCCCTTCCGATATAATAACGGGGTTCTGCCTCAGCACGAGCAAACCGTTCAGCCCAAATAATCTGCGCTCCTGCTGATAAAGCAAGTTGATGAAATTCTTCCTCAACAGCCCTATCAGGAGTACGGTTAATATCTACTTGCACCAATGCGGCGCGTTCGCCGCTTTTAGGTCTTTCAAACAAAACGCGCCTCCCATTTCATGGAAAGCGCGAAAGATAATAGCAATACCATCAATACAGTGGATCCGTACTTGGACGCACAGTTTCTTCTCCTTCAGACGCTTCAAGCACCTGCTCTTCACCATCTTCTCCCGATAAGCGAACGTTACGCGCAGGTACGATAGTTGAAATCGCATGTTTATAAACCATCTGCGAAATATTATTGCGTAGTAGTAGGACGAAAGCATCAAACGATTCGATTTGTCCCTGAAGCTTAATACCGTTTACCAGATAGACGGAAACGGGGATACGATCTCTACGTAGTGCATTGAGGTAGGGATCTTGCAGGGATTGTGCTTTACTCATTGTTGTTGTACTCCGAAAGGTTTGGGGGAAACACTGAATTGTGCGGCGCGTAATTTAACACGAAACGCCATTTAGCGCCGCTTTTTCCAGCATGATTACACTGTTATTTGATGCAGTATCTGGCTTAAGAATTCCTGTGCCCGAGGATGTTCGGGATTTGTAAAAAAATCAGTCGGTGTCGTATTCTCCAGAATTTCGCCTTTATCCACGAAAACAATGCGGTCTGCAACCGTGCGTGCAAACCCCATTTCATGCGTAACGACAAGCATGGTAATACCACTATCGTCGGCGAGTTCAATCATAACATCCAGCACCTCTTTAATCATTTCCGGATCAAGGGCAGAAGTAGGTTCATCAAAAAGTAGCACTTCGCACTGCATACACAAAGCGCGAGCAATCGCGACCCGCTGTTGTTGTCCTCCGGAAAGTTGCCCGGGATATTTATTCGCCTGTTCAACAATACCGACGCGCTCCAAATATTGTCGCGCTAATTTTTCTGCCTCTGCTTGAGGCAGTTTATTCACCCATACAGGGCCAAGAATGAGATTTTCTAAAATTGTGAGATGCGGGAAAAGGTTAAATTGCTGAAAAACCATACCAACCTTACGGCGTAAATCGCGCGTCTGGCTGACAGAACCGGTAAGCTTCTCACCATCTACCACAATACTTCCTTCCTGATAATTTTCTAAGTGATTGATACAGCGAATAAGCGTTGATTTCCCTGATCCTGAAGGCCCGCAAATAACAAGACGCTCTCCCTTGCTGACCTTAAGATTGATATCCTTCAAGGCATGATATTTACCGTACCACTTATTAAGATGTTGAATACTAATCGCGTCTGTCATGCGTGCTCCGGCGTAAAATGGCGTTCAATACGATAACTGGTATGGCTCATACCGTAACAAAACAGAAAATACACCACAGCACAGAAAACATACCCTTCCATACCGTGGCCTAGCCAGTCTGGATCCTGCCCAGCAGAATGGACGATGCCAAGAAAATCGAATAATCCAATAATAGAAACCAGCGTCGTATCTTTAAACAAACCGACAAAAGTATTGGTAATACCCGGAATCACGGTAACCAAAGCTTGCGGTAAAACAACCAATCGCATTTTGGCCCAATAACCTAATCCCAAACTATCTGCCGCCTCATACTGACCGTGTGGAATAGCCTGCAACCCGCCACGAATCACTTCTGCCATATACGCGGAAGCAAATAACGCAACGCCAATCAAAGCACGTATCAGATTATCAATATGAACCTGTGGCGGCAGAAAAAGCGGCAACATAACATTGGCCATGAACAACACCGTCACCAACGGAACACCTCGCCATAACTCAATAAACGCAATACAACACCACCGCAACAACGGCATATCAGAAACACGACCAAGGGCTAATAAAATGCCGAGCGGCAATGAAAACACGAGTCCTGCCGAAGCAACGACCAAAGTCAGCATCATGCCACCCCATAAATTAGACCTCACTTCTGCTAAACCGAACACACCACCGCGCAATAAGAACCATGACAGCGCCGGCAACACTAGCAAAGCAAAAACCATCGTCCAAACGCGAACCTGCTTACGTCCAAACCATAACGTAAGGAAAGTTGCTGGCACAATCACAAGAAAAAGCAACCAAACGCGCCAATACTCACTTTCAGGATAAAAGCCGTATAAAAACTGATTTACACGCATCTTAATGAACACCCAGCAAGCGCCGCCTGACGTACAATCAGCCGCCGTAGTACCACGAAAAGTTGCTGTCCAAATTGCCCAATTAAAAATAGGGGGTACGATACGATACAGCGCGTAAACAGCCAACGCTGTCAACACCACATACAATGGCGACGAAAACAAATTACGTCGCAACCAACTCCACACGCCAACCTCAGAAGCAGGAGGAGAACGGTTAGGTAAATAAGAAAAATTGCTCATCGTTCTTTCAGCCGAACCCTACGGTTATATATATTCATAAACAAAGAAATCAAAAGGCTGATGGCAAGATAAACGGCCATCGTCAACAAAATAATTTCCACGGCCTTCCCTGTCTGATTTAATGCCGTGCCGGCAAAAACGGATACCAAATCAGGATAGGCAATAGCCGTTGCCAAAGAAGAATTTTTGACCACATTCAAATACTGGCTTGTCATCGGCGGAATCATAACCCGCAATGCCTGCGGCAGAATAACCAGTCGCATCACCCGTCCGGATGACAAACCCAAAGATTGTGCCGCTTCATACTGCCCACGCGGAACCGAAGCAATACCGGAACGGACATTCTCGGCAATATAAGACGCGCTATAAAGCGACAAAGCCAGCCATAGCGCCATCAATTCAGGTAAGAGGGTCAAGCCACCACGAAAATTGAATCCCTGCAACAGGGGACGACTCCATTGATGCGCGTCAGAACCTAAAACGAACACGCCAACAGGAAGCACACACAATAGAAGCAGATAAACCCACCACAGTTGTAGCATCTGGCCACTACGCTTCTGACGCCGTCGATTCCAGCTATGCAAAAACCAAGACAAAATTACGGCTGCCGCAAACAAAAATAAGCTTCCTTTTAATGCCGGCTGCCATAGCGGCACCATCACGGACAAACCGCGGTTATTCAATACCGCCATACAACCCTCTTCAGAGCATCCCCAACGGAGCATACTGGCGCGAGGCGCTGGCAATACAGACAGCACTGCAAAATACCAGAAAAACAATTGCAGTAACAAAGGAATATTACGAAAAACTTCCACATAGACAGCAGATAACTTTCGTAAAAGCCAATTGGGCGATACGCGCAATACACCAACCAGCGTACCAATAAATGTTGCCGCAACAATCGCCAATGCGGAAACTAATAGCGTATTAAGCAGCCCGACAACGAATAAACGCGCATAACTATCGCGTTCTTCAAAAGGAATCAAATGCTGACTAACCGCAAAGCCGGAAGGATTATCAAAAAAAGCAAAACTAAAAGTGATGCCACGCGCAGCCATATTCGCCGCCGTATTACGCCAGAGCAACCAACCTAAACCGACGACAACAACGGCTAATAACAACTGCGTCAAACCACGTCGTAAATTTGCTTCATTCATCATTTATCGTTTACAAACACAACTACATCAAAACGGACATTAAACCCGTATTACATGACAAAAACCAATAAC
>JAUMZX010000080.1 GCA_030527905.1 Cardiobacteriaceae bacterium | reverse complement strand
TCGATATGGCGGTTGATCATGGCGTGTGCGGTTTGCTAGAAGAAGCTGCTCATGGGGGATGTTATTTGAGTTGTGGATGTCGGGGTAATGTAAAGCAGTTTGGGGGGCAAAGGTCTCGTATTGCCTGTTTATGCGTTATTGCTAGGGTAAGCCGTTTTAGCTAGATTTCCTATCTGTTTTTTAGCTTATGGCGACATCCCTGAAATTAACAACGAGCAGACACACTTTGTTGTCGTAGCTTGTCTGAAAGTGTGTGTTCAGAGATGCCGCTTAATTATTGGTTGCGTCGTTAAGGATGGCAGCCACTGAGCAAAATAGTCGCGGAGGCAGGACGCGCGAGGACGGCGTTGTTACCATTGCTGTAGAAAGCGATGCGAGCATTTTCGTAGGTCACGGGATTATCGCCCGGACGAATCTCTAAAGTTTCTTGCCCGGTGGGGGCGCGAACTTCTAAGGTTTGCTTGCTACTATCGGGATAACGGGTGGCAAAACTGCCTTCGTTACATTGCCAGTTGCTCCATTCGTTCGTGATCGGCAATTGGACACGTGGCATGGTGTTGTATTGATGTTGCGACTGTATGTGAGTAGGCGTTGCGTCAGGACGGTCGCTTTCGAGCGTAATCTGCGGTGGGGTAGGGCTACCGCCGCAAGAGGCCAGAATAAGAGCAAAAAGAATAAGGGATAGATTGCGGTTCATGGGCTTTCCGGTGTCGTGGTTAATGCCAGTTTGTATACCATTGGTTTATGGTGTCGCGTGGTATATAAGCGATGTGAATCTTATGCGGTCTGCATCCACAGAGTAAATCCGTTGCGCTTACCATAGGCGGATACCACCGCTGCTATAGGAAGTAATCGGCAGCCCAAGACGGTATTCGTAAACTTTTTCATATTCGAGTACACGTTTGACGTAGTCGCGGGTTTCGTTAAAAGGAATTTGGGCAATCCATTCGTCGAGAGGCAGACCCGGGTAGTCGTTGCGCCATTGGTACACTCGTGAGGGGCCAGCATTGTAAGCGGCTGCGGCGTAGGCAAGATGGCCAAATTCATTGAGACGATCTGCGAGGTATTGGCTGCCGATTTCCAGATTGGTTTCCGGTTCCGTAAGCTGCCATTTTCCGCTGTAGGGAATGCCATTACGTTGCGCTGTTGCACTGGCTGTGGCGGGCATGACTTGCATCAGTCCAACTGCACCGGCTTTAGAGGCTATAGCGGGTTGGAAGATGCTTTCTTTGCGGATGATGGCAAAGATTTTAGCAGGACTGATGCCATGACGACTGGCCAGTTGTATGATGCGGTCTTCATAGGCGGTAGGAAAGCGTTGGGCGAGGGCATCCCAATTTTTTCCTTTGCTCAGGGTGGTGACTGCTTGAATGGTCCAACCGATTTCGCTGGCATAGAGTGCTGCTTGCGCGTTCTCTGCAGGCGTCAGGTTTTTCAGGAGTGCCTGCCATTCTTGGTTGGCGCGATTGTTGTCGCCAATATTGCGCCAGATACGGGCGCGGTAGGCAGCCGGACGGCCAACGACGCTGGCATAGTGTTGATCTCGTCGGATAGGATGGTCGTTAAATTGCGGTGCTTGTCCCAATTTTTCTGCTGCTAGAAAGCCAAAGAAGTCGCGTTTGCTTGCGGCACGACGGTAGTGGTTATCGGCAGCGGCACGGTCGCCATTTTTCTCCGCTGCTTTGCCTAACCAGTATTGTATTTCGCCTTTTTCTTGGGCTTCTGCCCCAAGTTTGTTCAGATGGTTATAAAGGCCACGCCAGTCTTGGCGGCGTAGGTCGTAAGCAATGAGGTCGAAGATAGTGTTATCTTCATGTTCACCAGCTGGTATGGCCTCCCATATGGTGAGGGTGTGAGGGTCGTCATTGTCGGCAAGCAGGCGCAGGAGACGGTTATAGATTTTGCCCGCATCTTTGGGGCGGCTGATGTAGCCGAGCGCCGCCGCATTGCTGGCTTGTGCCAAGATGACAGATGGGTCTTTTTTCAGGCGTTTGTTAAATTGTTGGGCAAGGAGTGCGCTACGCCAGTCAGGATCATTCAGGCTGTAGGCAGCTTCTATGGGAAGTCGGTTTTGGTCAATATCCATCCACGTTTGAGCTGCTTGCGCTGCGCTGCCAGTCAGTCCGCCTGCTAGGTAGGATGCTATCAGGGCGTTATTGTTATCCATTGCCAACATGAAGCGTGTACTGATGTGTGTTTTGTCGATTTGTCCTTGATGCGCTAAGCGGTCAAAGAGCGCATTACAGTCGGCATTCAGGCTTTTATCTGATTGCCAGAGGGTGTCGTCAATTTGCGCAGCTTCGCCGGTTTTTCCCGTGTTGAGAAGCGCTAAGCGGTATTGGCATTGTAGTTTTTCGTCCGCATAGTCTGGGCTGTAAGCGGCAATGATGGCATCGTTATTGCCTTGAGAAAGCCAATTCGGGAATGCTTTGTTTGCCAGAGCGGTGGAAAATGGGTCGCTAGGGTAACGCTGTAGGAAGTTCACGATGGTTGCCGTAGGCGTGCTCTCTAGGTTGTTGCTATAAGCGCGGTATTCCAAGTAAGGATAAAGCGGATGCGGAGCAAGATGTTGGTAAGCCGACAAGGGCGCACCATTCTTAATTGCCGCTTCGGCATCCAGAATGTTTTCTTCGGCGTAGCTGTTGCTAATGCTGCCAAAGGAGGAAAAGATGAGGCTGAGTAGGATTTTATTCATGCAGGTGTTGCCTTATTTTATATGTTGCTGCCAGTCATTCTGGTAGCGGTCTTTGTAGATCATGACGCGTTTGACGTAGTGTTGTGTTTCGTTATACGGCGGGATTTGTCCGTTGTAATGAGCAAGACTTTCCGGACCTGCGTTGTAGGCGGCTAGTGCCAGTTCAACGTCTTTGAAACGGGCAAGCTGGAGGCTGAGGTATTTTATGCCACCTTCAAGGTTGTTCGCAGGATTGTAGGGATCGGTGATGTTCATATCGCTAGCCGTGCCGGGCATGAGCTGCATAAGCCCAACAGCACCTTTGTTGGAAACAGCATCGCTACGATAGCCGGATTCTACGCTGATAACGGCGTGGATGAGTGCTGGGTCAACTTGATATTTTGCAGCGAGTTCGTTGACGGTTTGTTTGTATTGTTCCTGTCTCGTTTTGAAGTCACCACTGGGTTCGCTAACCGCTAGCGGGATGCCGCCAGCACGAAGTGGTAGTAAGGGGCAACGGTGTTTGATTTTATGCTTTTTGCCATTAAAGGTAATAACCGCGCTACAGTGGCCGCTAGCTACAGGAGCAGCTGGCGCTGTTGTTGCATAGGGCAAGGGCGGAACGGCAGGCGGAAGCGTAGCGGCAACGGGAAGGAGCGCCGGTGGCGCATCGCTACCAATGGTACTGGCCGTTGCGGTGTTCTTTTTCGGCGCGCTACGGTTTTGAGGAGTGGTATTGTTTTTCTTCGCTGGTTTGGCAACGCTGCAAGATATGTTGGTTTTTTTTCCATTGAAGGTAATGCTGCCACAGGTCTTGGCTTGCACAGGGCAAGCCAAGAGGAGGAGCGCGATTAGCGCGATACGTGGTATTCCTTTCCATAGAAATAGCGTTTGCGGCGATGCGGTGAGGAAAGGGAGTCGCCAGTTAGGCGAACTCATAGTCCAATCTCGCTCGGGTTAGCTTTGTAGCGGCGGTAATATTCCATGACTTTCGGAACGTAAGCGCGGGTTTCGATGAACGGCGGTATTTTATTGCCGTATTTGCGTACGTTTCCTTCGCCGGCGTTATAACCCGCAGCTGCTAGCTGCATGTCGCCGCCAAATTCGTTGAGCAACCATTTGAGGTAGGTCGTACCGCCTCTGATGTTCTGCCCAGTGTTATAGCCATCACTAACCCCGAAGCGGCGCGCGGTGGCTGGCATCAGCTGCATGAGTCCCATAGCGCCAACGTGTGAACGCGCCCCTGGTTTGTACGCGGATTCTGCAGAGATAATGGCGTGAACGAATTGTGCTTCAACGCCGATTTCGTTAGCAATTTGGTTGATTTGCGCACTGAGGTTACGTTGCCGCTCGCGGAAGGCGCCACTGACGTTGATGTTAAGCTCGTTGCGGATTTGTGCTGCAATGCGTTGTGCTTCGATGATGAAGGTTTGTGGGCAGTCTTTGGTCGGTTCAAGGTGGAAAACGCGACCGTTTTCGCTGGTGACTGTGCCGCCGCAGCTACCCGAAGTATTCAGGTAATCAAGGTTATGCGCGGCGATACTGGTTTGTTGGTTTCCTAGGCGAGCTTCACCGCCGCTGGTGCCCGGGGTATAGTCAAAGGAACGGGTCGCGCAATTGAATTCGCGTTTTTCTCCGTTGAATGAGATTTCGCCTGCCCCAATACATTGTAAGCCAGGCCCACCGGTTTGCGTTTTGTTCTTCTGGATACCGGCTGTGGCAAGTGCTTCGATTTGCTGTTTTTGCGTAGCGTTTTGGACAAAATCTTGTTTTGCGCCGCTGTAAGAGCGGGAGAAGAAGGTACAGTGTCGGTATTGGCCGCGTTGGTCGGCGGGAACAAAGCTGGGTCTGCCGCCGCTATCGAAGCATTTGTAAATGTCTTGTGCGACATGTTGCTCGTTGGCGGTATTTTTTTCTTGGTTGTTTACGAGTGGTTTTCCGCGATTTGGTTGTGGGGTAGGGGCTGCTGTACCACTACCGCCTTTTTTCCCCAACGGTTGGCAGTTACCTTGCGGTGCGGTGGCTGTTTCGATAATGACAGGCGTGCCATCCAATTGGGGACACATCCAGATTTGGAGGCCGCTAGGCGTTGTACTGGCGGCAACGGGAGGCGTCGTAGTAGTAGATTGTGAGGAGGAGCTCTCTTTGCCAGCACGAATGGCTATGTCGCTATAGAATTTGCCGCTACCTTTGGGATCGCTGTCGAAATTAGGCGCTGCAGGAAAGCGTGCGTTGGCTGTTACCGGCGTTAGATTTTCTGAGGCGGCGGTCTTTTCAGTTTTGTTGTCTTTGTTGTTTTTATCTGGCGCTTTGCTTTCAGGATTTTTCTTTTCTTGTGCGGTTTTTTTATCTGAAACTTTTGGTTCAGTTTTGTTGAGTGGCTGGGTTTGAGATTGCTTGTTGGTATTTGGGGAGATAGGTGCAGTAGCGGTGTTGTCGTCATCTGCATTTTCATCCCATTCGTAGCCGCCATTATTATTGGCGTTTGTTACACGTTTTTTTGGAGATGAAGACGGCACTGTTGTTTTTGTAGCAGGGGAAGGGGCGTCGTCGGGCGTCTCGTCCCATTCGTAACCGCTATTATTTGTAACTGGTGCTGAAGATGCGGCAGCTGGGAAGGCTGCATTAGGTAATGGAGCCGTGGCCGGTGTTGAGAATGCTGTAGTGGAGGCATTATTAATCGCGACTGGGGCAGAAGGCGTAGTGCTGGAAATTGCGCTCGTAGTCGGCACGTTATTGTTGAGCATGCCTTTTTGGTAAGGGCGGCAGTCACTACTGGTTGGCTGGCTAACGATGTTGCTCATACCGCCTGCCGCAGGGCAAATATAGAGACCTGATGTCGCGTCTTGAGCGCGTGCAGCGATAGAGGTAAGTGCCAATAGGAGGTATAAGGTAAAGCTTCCAGCTTTATGGTAAGGTTTTTCCATGGGGCTTTAGTTCCAGCTAAATAGGTTGAATGCTTGTGCAGGCAGCCAGGCGGTCATGCCTTTTTGCCACAGTAAATCCCGAGAGAGAATTTTTCCTTCATCAATGAGTTTTTGAATGTCGAGCGCGCTCAATGGGCCAATTTGTTCTCCGTGATGTACGCGGTAGAAAATTTTGTCACTATCCAATGCTGGACGTACGGTTTCTGTTTCTTCCGTATGCTTTGTTTTGTTGGCGACGGGGACAATGTTTTCACGTGCAGGGGCAAAGACATGGTTTTCTGGACGCGAAACGCGAGCGGTACTCCGTGTTCCATGATGAGGGGTATGGCGAGCAATGCGTAAGTCATGAAGGGTAAGACCATGTGCGAGCAGTTGTGCTTTTAAGCGTTCTTTAAGAAAGTTTTGTAGCGCTTCTGTTTGGTATTCGATGTCGTCAGCGCTGATGTGTTCGTGAATGAGGGTGTGATCAATGCTGTAGCTAATCCACTGGTCAATGAGGTCATCATCAAGGTGAATAGATTGATGTTCGATGACAGTTTGACAGACGGCATCAGGGTCGTGAATGCTGATAGTATAGCTACCAATGAGTGGTTGGCTGAGTTCACGTTGTGGCGGTTGGTAAGCGCTCTGCCAGAGTCGTTCTGCGCTGCCTGCAAGATTGAGAAATAGGATGTCAGCGGTTTCACTTTGTGGGATGTTATCAGGATCAAGTGGGTACTCTCCTTCACTATAAGCAGGAAAGTATTGTTCGTTGATGATGAGATAGACTGCCTGACCTTTATTTACGCGCAAGATGCTGCGTTCAAGCAGGTTATGTTGGCTGTGATGACGCAGCAAGCTGTTTGGTGGAAAGCCGATTGTAATTATCCGCGGGCGTAAGCTGAAGCGAGAGAGGATATTAGCGATTAGACCCAGGTTGGTTTCCTTGTCCTGGCGTTTGTGCCGCCGCTTTGAGGCTTTGTTTTAGCGCATCTTCGGCAGCTTGTAGTTTTAACGCGGCTTCTTGCCGTTGTTTTCGTCCATTTTCATGAATTTGGATGCTTTCTTCTATGGTTTCAATGAGCATTTTATTAGCTTGTTCGACCGATGATATGTCGAATACCCCACGTTCTAGTTGGGCGCGACTTTCTCGATTGGCTATTTTCAGGTTTTCTGCGTTTGTCGTGAGCAGTTCGTTGGTCAAGTCGCTACTTTGTTTGAGCGCTATCGCGGCTTCACCAGAACGGAAGATTGCAATGGATTGTGCCAGCTGTTGTCGCCATAGTGGCACGGTGTTCACCAGAGTAGTGTTGATCTTGCTTACCAGTCCCTTGTTGTTCTCTTGTACTAAACGGATACTCGGCAGCGCTTGCATGGATACTTGTTTGGTGAGTCGAAGATCGTGCAATCGGCGATCAAGTTCGTCACGTTGCATTTGGCGGTCGCGTAGGCGTTGTGCGCTTTCCATTTGTCCGTCTTCAGCAGCTTCTTTTAGTGTCGGTAAGACGGTTTGGTCGGTTTGTTGCAGTACAGTTTCAGCTGCAGCGATGTGGTACTCAAGTTCACGATAGTAATCAAGATTGGCGTCGTAGAGTTTGTCGAGCGATTTGATGTCCACCAGTAATTTTTGTTTGTGCGTTTCCAGTGCGTTGCTGATTTGGTCGATTTGCTCACTGACCGTATCAAATTTTTGTAGGAAAGTTTGGAGTGGTTTTACTTTTCCGAATAAGCGCGAGAAGAAAGAGGGTTTTTCTTGGGTTTTGAGTTCCGCTCCTTGGAATCCGCGTAGTAGAAGAACCATGTTGCTCAGTAATTCACCTGCTTTGCCAGCGTCTTCGCCTTTTATATCGGTGAGCATCGTATCGGCAACAGCGGTAAGTTGTTTTTGTGCAGCGGCACCAAAGTTAAGAATGCTGTTTGTATCAGCAATATCTAGCGTTTCTGCGAGCTGTTGTACGCGGTTGTGATCAAGATGAGCAGATTGTTGTAGGTTTTCGCTGGTCGTGGTTAGTTCAGTTTTATTCATGGCTGTTCGTTTTGAGTTGTTCGCGCAGGACTTGCATTTGGGTATCCAGTTTTTCTTGTTGCTGGCTACTGAGCTGTAAATGTTGCGCAGTGAAGGATTGTTCGCTGTCTGTCAGTAAGTTATGAAAACGGATTTGTTGGCGGCCATGGTCAGGATTTCCTATGTCGGCAATGTATTCTTCGCTAATGTGGCGCAGTTCGTTGAGATGGATGATGAGGAAACTGCGTGCCGCACGGATACGTTCTGGTTCGTCACCAATCTGGCTGATGATAGCGCGAGCACGGTCTGTTACTTTTTTTAGTTGCGCTGCAATCCGGCTTTCTTCGGCGGTAATTTGTAGGCGCGCTGCAATTCGTTCCAGTTTTTCTATGGCATCGTAGCCACCAGCTAGCATTTCCCGTAAGGTAGGGTTAAGGCGGTCAGGTATGTCGCGATGTGGTGGGATGTCGTCTTCAGGCTCATCGTTAAAGTTATAGCTGAAGTAGTAGCCGAGTGCGGCAATAAGGGCAGTGACCAGCGCAAAGATGGGGGAAGGGCGTATGCCAAAAGCGATAACAGCGGCTGCTATTGTCGTACAGGCTAAAGCACTGAACCGTTGGTCAATATCGGCGTGGTCAATGCCGTTCTTGATGTAGTTATCACGGCGTGAGAGAAAGTATTCTTGGGTCAGGCTGCCGGCGTAAAGTAAGAGCGCAATCGCGACAACTGCGATACCAACGCTTAGTATTTTTCCGCGGATGAGGTTGATGGGAATGGCGAACCATAGCGGTAATTGTAGCGCGTATAGTGCTATGCCTCTGATGCCGAGGTATTGTTGTTTTATGATTTTTTTCGTTTTTTGTAGCATCAGCGGAATAAGCTCATACAGGCCGGTATGAATATGGCGCTAATGAGTAATAAGAGGCCAAGTGAACGGATAAATGGAGTCATACAGCTATGATTTTGCGGAACATGGCGTGATTATAACCGCTTTACTGATTTTTTTGTGCGGTGTACTGCTGATTTTCATCTGAATGCTAGCAGCGCGGTATCATTTCTGTCAGAAATGCTTAATCTGACGCCGACAGCCGTTTTAAGGTGGCTAGATCCGAAATATACGACTTATCCAGACCTACACAATTTAGTGATCATCGCAAAAGAACTGGATGTTTCTTTAGATTGGCTAATTTTTGGCGCGAATAGTAAAAGTCTTATATCGGACAAAGTGCCAATCATGTCTTTTGGCGAGGCAATCGACTTTGATAAGAATCATATTAAGTGTAAGAATTAATCGCGTTGTTTACACTTTTCCTTTTTGCATGGATGCC
>JAUMZX010000079.1 GCA_030527905.1 Cardiobacteriaceae bacterium | reverse complement strand
ACCCCATAAGGGCATTTTAAACAAAACGCCTTATGAGGTTTTAGATGATTATTTTCAACAGGAAGTGTAAACAACCCGACGATTTCCTACAATTTATCGCTATTTTCATACCGAACAGATCACTTGACTAAGCAATTCAAACATAAAAAATCCACCTATCACGCTTTATTGGCCGATTAAAACAACTCTTTCCCCACTCCCTCTTATCCAACACTCCGTCATTAACGCGAAACAAAATCCTCAAACAACAAATCCACTCAACACATTACCGCCATTCCGCTAAAATCAATCTTCCCCACATCACAACACGTCCACACACACAAAACAAAATATTAAAACAACAACACATCAACACTATAAACATCAATTTCCAACTTTTTACTCTATAATGCCACACACCCCAGTCATACGCACAACAAAAGACAACCAATAACCACGTCTTTATACAAAGAAAACCAATAAATTCCACAAAAATATTGACACTCAAACAGTGTAGTCGTAACATCTAAATAGTTCTTCCTCTGCAAGGAGCTCTATATTATGTCCATGAAATCTGATACTACCGTTGATCGTCGTTCACAGATACAGAATTTGTTGAATGAACAGGGCGTCGTTAATTCACAAGAACTGGCCGAACGATTTGAAGTATCTTTGATGACCATTTATCGTGATCTTGACTATTTACAAGAGCAAGGAGTTGCCAAACGTCAGCACGGTGGTGCCGTTTCAGCTGATCGTTTTATTTCTCCGCTCAAAAGAAGCATCCGTGAGTCACAAAATGTTGAAGCAAAAAGACTTATTGGCCGCTGGGCTGCAAATCATCTTGTGAATCAGATTGATGACTCGCTTATTATTGATTCCGGCACAACGACGCTAGAGTTTATTCGTGCCTTGTCGGATTCGCCCATAAATATTATGGTTAATAGTTTGGATGCACTTTCACTATTAGCTGTACATAAAAATACTAATGTTTATGCATTAGGTGGCGAATTGCGCAAAGACGTAATGGCTTTTGAAGGCGCAATTACTACCGATAATTTACGGCAATGCCATTTTTCTAAAGCCTTTATTAGTGCTGACGGTATTGACTTAGAAGCTGGGTTAACGACAACAAACGAGCAACGTGCCCGCTTAACCCGATTAATGGCCGAACACGCGCAAGAAGTTTATCTTCTGGCAGATTGTTCCAAATACGGCAAACGTTCTTTCCGTACCTTCTTCCATTTTGATCGCATCACGGCTGTCATCTCTGAAGCTGGCGTGCCTGACTTATATAAACAGCATTTCCGCCAACATGACATTC
This sequence comes from Cardiobacteriaceae bacterium, assembly GCA_030527905.1. GTDB lineage: Bacteria > Pseudomonadota > Gammaproteobacteria > Cardiobacteriales > Cardiobacteriaceae > Cardiobacterium. The sequence goes on along the minus strand of JAUMZX010000079.1, from coordinate 7,613 downwards.
AGCTGATAGAAGTCTCTGAAGACGAGAAGTAATCACAGTTATAGACACTACGTCATATAGGAACCTAAGAAAGTGAAAACGAACAGCATCGCAGCCAAAATCGCTGAACACAAAAAAGGCAACCGTGGAGGCATTGTTTCAGTATGTAGTGCGCATCCTGCTGTCATCGCAGTGGCCGCTGATTTAGCTAGAAGAACGGGTGAAATTTTACTCATTGAATCTACTTCTAACCAAGTTGATCAATTTGGTGGCTACACGGGACTCACACCACAGCAATTCATCACACAAACACGTGAATTTCTCGCGGAACATTGCCCTGATGCACCAACAGCTGTTTTTGGTGGCGATCATCTTGGTCCTAATCGTTGGCAACATTTGCCGCCTGAGGAGGCTATGCAGAACAGCGAAGAATTGGTTCGTCAATACGTCGCTGCTGGCTATGACAAAATTCACCTAGATTGCAGTATGAGCTGTACCGGCGATCCTGTACCACTTCCTGACGAAATTGTGGCTGAACGTGCCGCTCGTCTATGCCGCATTGCGGAAGATACTCGCAAGAACATGAAAGATGCTGTACCACTCGTTTATATTATTGGTACAGAAGTTCCAGTGCCTGGCGGGGCAAAAGAAACATTACACGAAGTAAGTCCAACATCCCCCGATGCTGCGCGTACTACTTATGCCATCCATCGTAATACCTTTGCCGCTCATGGTCTGGGTGATGACGTCTGGCAACGCGTGATTGCACTGGTTGTTCAGCCAGGCGTGGAATTTGACCACAATAGCGTTATTGATTACCAACCAGAGCAAGCAACAAAGCTTTCTGCTGTCGCTAATGAATTTCCTTATGCCATCTTTGAGGCACACTCTACAGATTATCAGACAGCAAAAGCTTTCAAATCACTCGTCTGTGATCATTTCGCTATTCTTAAAGTCGGGCCTGCTCTAACCTTTGCCTATCGCGAAGCGATTTACGCGCTGAATCATATAGCACATGAACTTGGATTGTCCGCGCCCGACGTACAAGAAAAAGCCGAACAGTTAATGCTTGCAGCCCCTGAACAATGGCAAAAGTACTATCATGGTGATGCGCAAACACAGAAATTACTACGCCACTACAGTCTTTCTGACCGTATCCGCTATTACTGGTCTCAGCCACAACTGGACGAAGCTGTGCAGGGGTTGCTTGCCGCATTTGGTGACAGCCCCTTGCCCTTCGGCCTTGCTCATCAGTATTTACCTCAAGCTGTAGAAATCTGCCATGACAATAAAGCCGCATTAACAACTAAAAACCTTATTTTCTTCAACATTTACGCCGCCTTAGAACCCTACTTTACTGCCGTTAGCAGTAAATAGCGAACGGGGCGGACCCAGCTCACATTAGGACCTCCCCATGACATTCGGACACGACCATTCCTACTTCAGTACGCGTGGAGCGGAAGCGACTGCACGCGAAATCCAACAGCAAGGCCATTGTTGGCAACAAATCCCCACATTGCTTGCTAACACTGATCCTGAGCTTAAAAAGCTATTAAAAAAAACGTTAAACGATGCTCATGCGACGCTTGTTTATAGTGGTGCGGGTACTTCTGCGTATGTCGGGGATATACTTGCCCCCGCGATTCAACACTATAGTCCTGCGCATAATCTTGCCATCGCCAGTACCGACCTTGTTGCTCAACCTGCTGAAAAAGTGCCACACAATGCCCATGGCATTATCTTTGCCTTCGCACGTAGCGGTAATTCGCCAGAAAGTGTGGACAGTCTGGAAAAAGCTGCCGCAATTGCCCCTCATTTAATCCCTGTCGCGGTCGCTTGTAACGAACAAAGTACCCTAGCTGATTACTGTCGTAATGGACATGGCTATTGCTGCTTGATGCCGCCAGAAACCCATGATGAAAGTTTTGTGATGACATCCAGTTTCTCAACCATGACACTATTTACCGCAGCGCTTTGTCGCGAAGCACTCAATCTGCCACAAATAAACTTTAACGCCCTCGTTAACGAACAACACCGCATTGCCAATACTTTCTATACATCTGATGCACTCAAGGCATTGGCAGGCGCAAGCCGCATCATCTACCTAGGTAGCAATACCCTTTATGGTGCAGCCCGAGAAAGCGCGCTTAAAATTTTGGAAATGACAGCAGGGAAAATCCCCACCATGGCAGAAACCACATTGGGATTCCGACATGGTCCAAAATCGTTGATTGACGCCACAACCGCAGTTTGTTTATTCGCTTCTGCCGACCCATATACCCAACAGTTTGACCGCGATCTTGCGTGGGAACTTCTTGGCGACGATAACGCCGCTCATATCCTTATCTTTGCTCCTGCTGCATTCTTCACCCGTTATCCTGAATTGGCAGCCAGCCGGGCTTATGCCATAGCATTCGACCAAATACTAGATAATCAAGAAGACGTAGCCCTCGCCCCATTATATGTACAGTATGCGCAGCTTTGCGGCCTACGCTGTGCTCTTGATGCCGCCATTTCACCCGACAACCCTAGTGCCGACGGTAGTGTAAACCGAGTGGTCAAGGGCGTCACACTCTACCCCTATTCATAATAAAAAAAGGAGTCCTCATGGCAGAACCGAACATCCTGCTCACTCGCATAGATAACCGCCTCATTCATGGGCAAGTCGGTATGACCTGGACCAACTGGCTTGGTGCCAATCTGGTTGTTGTCGCAGATGATGAAACTGCGACTGATACCGTACAACAGAACCTGATGGAAATGGCGCTTACGGGTAATGTCGGTGCACGATTCTTTACCTTACAGAAAACCATCGACGTTATTCATAAAGCAGCACCGAGTCAGAAAATTTTCCTCGTCGTGCGCACGCCACAAAATGCGCTTACGCTCATCAAAGGCGGCGTACCGATTAAAACCATTAACGTGGGTAACCTTCACTATGCAGAAGGGAAAAAACAGGTAACGAAAGTTATCAGTGTTACCGAAGACGACATCCGCTGCTTTCAAGAATTGGAAGCACTCGGCGTAAGCTGCACAGCGCAAGGCACGCCAGATGAAGCCAAAAAACCTATTCTTTCTCTTATCATCTAGGAAATGACTCATGGAAACTGTCACACACATTAGCAACATAGGCCTAAGTCAAGCGCTTATGGTCGCTATCTTTGCGGGCATTGCCGGTATAGACCTTTTTAACGTCTTGACCCACATTCACCGCCCTATCATCGCTGGTCCTATCGTGGGAATCCTCATGGGAGATCCGCAGGCAGGGCTCGTTGCTGGTGCATCCTTTGAACTGATGTGGATGGGGCTCGTACCGCTTGCGGGCGCACAACCACCGAACGTTGTGCTTGGCGGTATTATCGGAACAGCCTTCGTTATTGCCACAGGAAAAAGTGCACAAGAAGCGATTGCCGTTGCCATTCCTTTTGCCATATTCGTGCAAGTTTGCATCACCTTCCTCTTCACCGTGTTCTCGCCACTCATGAAAAAGGCCGATCACTGTGCAGACACGCTCAATTTCCAAGGTATTGCCAATCTTAACTACCTAGGCATGGGGATTCTTTTCGTCTTCTACGCCATGATCGCCTTTTTGGTTGTCTATTTCGGTGCAGACAAAGCCCGTGAATGGGTACAATTCGTACCACAGTGGATTACTGATGGTCTCAGCATGGCTGGTGGACTCATGCCTGCCATCGGTTTTGGTATCCTGCTCAACATCATGTTGCGCAAGGAATACGTTGCTTACTTCATCCTTGGTTTTATCTTAGCAGCGTACTTCCAACAACCTTTACTTGCCATCGCTCTTGTCGGTGTCGTCTTCGCGTTAATTGAATATTTCCTCCGCGAAAACGTTTCCACTAACAAAGCCGCAGCACAAGAAGAAGAAGGAATCTAAACATGAATAACGAAAATTATGATACCTATCAAGATCAGTCCACTCCGAAAGTCATCACCGCACAAGACTTACGTCGCATGGCATGGCGTTCCCTGTTCCTACAAGCCTCGTTCAACTACGAACGGATGCAAGCAAATGGTTGGCTCTACACCATTCTGCCCGCCTTGCGTAAGATTCATAAAAATCCGGATGATCTACGCCATTCCATGCGGATGCATCTTGAGTTTTTCAACACTCACCCCTTCCTTGTAACCTTCATCTCTGGCTTAGTGCTTTCCATGGAAGAGGCGAAAGAACGTCTCTCCACTATCCGCGCTATCAAAGTCTCCACCATGGGACCTGGTGGCGGAATCGGTGATGCGGTTTTCTGGCTAACCCTACTCTCCATTTGCGGTGGTGTCGGCGCATCCTTCTCACTCTCAGGTTCATGGCTTGGCCCTATCTTCTTCCTCGTTACATTCAACATCGTCCACTTCGCTTTGCGCTTTGGCTTCGCGAGCTACGGTTACAAAATGGGCGTGTCCGCTATTGCTAACCTGAAAGAACAAACCAAAAAACTCAGTCATGCCGCATCTATCGTTGGTCTTACCGTTATTGGAGCCATGACCGCCAGCTACGTCAGGCTAGAATCTGGCCTACAACTGGTACGAGAAGTTGCTGGTGCAGAAAAACCCTTCGTGTACAGTCTACAAAAAGACCTCATTGATCCCATCATGCCTAAATTGCTACCGCTCCTTTGGACACTCTTCATCCTTTGGCGCATTAAGAAAGGCACCTCTACCCTCAAACTCGTCTTATGGACCGTTATCTTTGGACTATTCTGCGTAGGCCTACCTGTACTATGCAAAACATGGTTTAACATCGACATCATTGATGCCGCCGTATTAGCCACTAGAATGGGCAAAGGCTAAACCATGACGGCCTTCATTATCACCGGTCATGGACAATTTGCTGACGGACTTTACTCAGCGCTTGAAATCATCGGCGGATCACCCAAAAACGTCCACGTAGTAAATTTTCTAGCCGGTGATACGCCTGAAGCACTTAGTGAGAAACTAGCAAAAATAGTAAAACTATATGACAATAGCAATGTGGTTATCTTTTGCGACATCATTGGCGGCGCGCCTTTCCGGCAAGCTGCGCTGCTCGCCCAACACTGGGAAAACAGCGACGTCGTCTATGGCACCACACTGCAAATGCTTGTCGAAGGCGTACTGGAAAGAGAACGAATTGACAGCGCGCGCGACTTGGTAGCGCAACTGCTTCCATCAGCGCGCGAAGGCATCGGCAGCTTGAGTAGCTACGCCAAGCGTACGCCACCATCCACCCAAACAGAAGAAGGATTGTAACTATGCAAGAAAAAGCCCTCACCCTCAATAACCCATCAGGATTACATGCCCGCCCGGCAAAAGACTTCGTACAACTGGCCAAAGGTTTTGAAGCCAGCGTTACCATCGTGAAAGAAGGCACCGAATACAACGGAAAATCACTGATGAAACTCTTACAGGCTGGCCTTAGCAAAGGCGATCAACTGACGCTAAAAACTGATGGTGCTGATGAAGCTGCTGCCTTGGAAAAGCTCGCTGACTACATCACAAACCTAGACGAATAAATCTCGAACACTACGCCGCAGCATGAAAAACACTGCGGCGTTTTCCTCTTACCCACCTTCCAAGGGACACCACCATGAAAGCATTTGAAGGACTTGCCGCCTCTCCTGGCATTGCTATAGGTCAGGCATGGATATTCCGACCACAAACCCCCAACATTGACACACGCAGCATCAGCGAAGAAGAAGTCAAAACTGAATTCCGTGCTTTTCGTAACGCACAAACAAAAGTGGATGCGCACCTGGAAGCGCTTTACAACCGTGTGTTGGAAAAACAAGGCGAGCACGAAGCCGCTATCTTTGAGAGCCATCGCGAACTCCTTGCCGACGAAGAACTGGAAAACGACATCCAAGCGCTCATCAGAGATGAACGTAAAACCGCTACGGCGGCAGTAAAAGAATACCTAGACCAAGTAGCCGATTCCATGCGGGCGCTTGAAGACGAATATTTGCGCGAACGCGCGGCAGAATTTGAAGACTTGCAGAATAACCTGCTGCTTGCTCTTAACGGACTACCTTTCGCCTCTCTTGCGAGCGCGCCTCCTGACAGCATTATCTTTGCCGAAGATCTAACCCCTTCAGAAACCGCACAGCTTGACCCTGAAAAAGTGCGTGGTTTTGTTCTGGAACACGGCGGACTTACCAGCCACGTAGCCATTCTGGCGCGTAACCTTGGTATGCCGGCTGTTATGGGCATGCGTAACATCATGAACACCGTCAACAGCGGTATTACTGCTTTGCTTGATGGCGATACGGGAAAACTCATCCTAGACCCCAATGATCAGACACGTAAAATCTACGTGGACAAAAAAGCGCAACAAGACGCACAAAAAGCCGAATACGCCAAACTGCACGGTAAGCCCGCCACAACAGAAGATGGCAAAACCTTCGCACTCTATAGCAATATCGGTTCACCTAACGACCTGCATCTTATTGACGAAAATGGTAGCGAAGGCATTGGGCTGTTCCGTAGCGAATTTCTCTTTATGGAAAGCAAACAAGCGCCAAGTGAAGATCAGCAATACGCGATCTACCGCAAAGTCGCTGAACACATGAAAGGCAAAACCGTTATCCTGCGTTTGCTTGATATCGGTGGCGACAAACCGCTGTCTTACCTCAACTTCCCTAAAGAAGAAAATCCTTTCCTTGGCTGGCGCGGCGTACGTCTTTATAAAGACAACCCTAACGTATTCCTCAGCCAAATTCGTGCAGCAGTTCGTGCCGCTGCTTACGGCGATCTATGGGTCATGATACCGATGATCATCAGTCTGGATGAACTCCGTTGGGTCAAACAACAGATTGCTGAACAATCTATCAAACTGGAAGCTGAGGGACGTAACCATAATCCTAACCTCAAAGTTGGCATCATGATAGAAACCCCTGCTTCTGCCCTTATTGCAGAGCAGCTGGCGAAAGAAGCTGCCTTCTTCAGTATTGGTACCAACGACCTAACCCAATACACCCTTGCGGTAGATCGCGGTAACACCAAAATCAGTGACCTGTATGACGGTTTACATCCATCTGTTCTCCGTCTCATGAAAATGACTTGCGATGCTGGACGTAAAGCAGGTATTGACGTTGGTATCTGTGGCGAAATGGGCGGACAATTGGAAGCCACGCCATTACTAGTAGGCATGGGATTCAATGAAATCTCTATCAGTGGCAAAATGTTGCCAGCGGTAAAATATGCTATCAGCAAACTGAACTACAGCGATTGCCGCAATCTGTTAGAAAAAGCTATCGCAGCTGATGATGCCGATGCTGTACGTGCATTGCTACATAACATCAAGCACTGAGCTATCTGCTCCCGTTCTGCTCTAACCGGCAGGAACGTTAAAAAAGCGGGCTTATTAGCTCGCTTTTTTAACGCCAGAAACACATACGCAAAATCAGCGGCTATATGCCTCTAAAATATGAAGACAAGCGCGGTTGAGCGTGTGCGCTTGTAGCGCTCTTGAAGATTCTGGCAACGCAATTTCCGCTTATCAAACCGAATGATAAAATGAGACCTGTGCAAAACCCTCCAACTCATCCACGCATTCATTTTTCAACACAAATGAGCCTGTTTTCTGCTTATTTTCTTGCATCATCATCCCTGAACCACCCAATATCTGGACGATTCCCCGCCTT
>JAUMZX010000078.1 GCA_030527905.1 Cardiobacteriaceae bacterium | reverse complement strand
TTTGATGTCGATTTTGATAAAAAGGATTTGACAGGTAGTATTCTTGTTGCTGGAACTAAAACGCCTATTGAACTAACCGCAACAATTAAAGATGATACCTTCCAAGGTATTTCGACAGATGGTGTAAGAACTGAAGGCGGGTTTTATGGAGAAAAAGCTGAAGAGATCTCTGGTCAATATTCAAAAAGCACGAATCCTTCGGGTGTAAATGAATATGAATATATTGGTTCTTTTGGTGCAAAAAAATAATAGGTTATTACTTTCTTTATTTAAAGGAAAGCTTTATAAAGCTTTCCTTTAATGTTTTTTGCATCATGGTCATATATCATAATTTGATGCGTTGATTATATCTTTAGCAGCTATTGTAAATATAACTATTAGAGATATCTGCTCAATTATATCGAATGGTAAATGAATTTTATTGTTGATGATATATAACAAAAGTTATGTATTACCTTTATATTAGATCTTAATATTCTTTATATACTAAGTATGTAAAAATTACTACGAAATATAACTTTTTGTTATTATAAATTTTTCGTAAACAGCTGCGCTATCTTATCTATTATACGATATTGTTCATGTTACACTTACTACACGCTTATCTATAGGAAAAATAATGAACATTCATCTTTATACTTTGATTCCTCGCAAGTTATCGAGTGCATTAATGTATCGATTAGCTCGGATTGAAACAATATGGCTCAAAAATCTGATTATCCGTTGCTATATGCGTATTACAGGTGCGAATACTGAGTTTGCAGTGGAAAAGAATGCGTATATGTATAAAACCTTGAATGATTTTTTTACGCGTGCTTTAGCAGAAAATGCACGCCCTATAGATATGGATAATACTACTATTGTTAGTCCAGTCGATGGACGTTGTGCCGAGTTTGGTATGGTGCATGAAGGCAGTATTTTACAAGCGAAAGGAATGCCTTATACCGTTGAATCCTTATTAGGTTGTAAGGAGTGGGCGCAATATTTTGTTAATGGTGGTAGTACGGCAACCTTATATTTAGCTCCAGATGATTATCATCGTATCCATATGCCTTGTGATGGACATTTGCTGGCGATGCGTTTTTGTCCTGGTGATAAGCATAGTGTTTCGTTATCGTTGTTGGGAAAAATTCCAAATATTTTTGCAGGTAATGAACGCGCTGTATGTTTATTTGAGACGCCATTTGGCAAGATGGCAATGGTATTGGTGGGGGCATTAAATGTGAGTAGTATTGAAACTATTTGGCACGGCGAAATCATAGCGCGTAGCAATAATTTTTATGAATATTCAGAGAAAGACCATACCTTTAGTAAAGGTGAGGAAATTGGGCGTTTTAATTTAGGTTCAACGGTAATTCTATTTTTTGAAAAAGATATATTGGGATGGAAGCGAAATGTTTTAACGCGTGAGACGAAAATTCGAGTGGGAGAGGCGATTGCAGAAACATTATGAATAAGACGTTATATATTTATACGGATGGTGCTTGTAAAGGAAATCCAGGAATTGGCGGGTGGGGCGTACTGATGTGTTATGGTGAGCACCGTAAAACATTAAATGGTGCAGAGGAAATGACCACCAATAATCGCATGGAACTGACAGCAGCAATAGAAGGCCTAAAAGCCGTACAACGCGCTTGTCCAATCGTGATTGTCACTGATAGTAATTATGTTAAAAATGGAATTACTCAGTGGTTAGCCGGATGGAAACGTAATGGATGGCGGACTGCTGATAAAAAACAGGTTAAAAATGTCGAGCTTTGGCAAGCATTAGATGGTTTAGTGTCACAATATCAAGTTGAATGGCAATGGATTAAAGGGCATAGCGGACACCCTGGAAATGAAATGGCTGATCGTCTTGCTAATGAAGCGATTAGTGCTTTACGACAAGTGATTTGAAATAGACTATTTATGATTTTTCGCGCTTTAGCCTGCTCTCAACATCAGATAGTAGACGTTTGAAAGAGTGGGTAAAATGATTATTATCTGTGTCAACTCGAATATCGGCTAATCCTTCATAAAGTCCCAATCGTTCATCTCGTAGTTGTTCTAATTTGAGCTGCAAGTTATCAGTATTCTGTACTAATGGGCGGTTACGATCACGTCCAATGCGTAGAATTTGACGGCGTACAGAAACGTCAAGAAAAACGACAAGGAATTGGCTTGATATTATGCGACGGTTTTCTGCTTTTATAACAATACCACCACCACAGGCAACGACCATTTCTCGCGAATCAGACAAGATATCGGTCAAGACTTCATTTTCTCGTTTACGAAAGCCTGCTTCGCCTTCTGCTGCAAAGATGGTCGGAATATCTACACCGGTACGAGCACATAGCGCATGATCGGTATCAATAAATTCCCAGCGTAGGCGAGTCGCTAAGCGACGGCCTAATGAGGTCTTTCCTGCCCCCATTGGCCCTATAAGCACAATTTTTCGTCCTACTGTCATGAACCATTTCTCTTAATATAAAGTACGCGATTATAAATATAATCAGATTAAAAACCTAAAAGAGAAAAACAAAGCTATTTCCCAAGTAACATATGTTGTGGCAAATGTTCTTCAAAATAGTGGGTAATACCGTTAGCGATACCCATGGCTAATTGTTCTTGATAGGTCGGTGAGGATAATTTGCGGGCTTCCTCAGGATTGGAAATGAAAGCCGTCTCAACGAGCATAGATGGAATCTCTGGAGAGCGTAGTACGACAAAGTTTGCACGCTCGACATTAGGTTTGTGTATTTTTCCAAGACGCCTTAGTTCATTGAGCGTTTGTGTCGCTAAAACGTAGCTGGACTCTAAGGTCGCTTCTTGTTGAATGTTTAAGAGCGCTTCTTGAATGTCATCATCATATTTACTTACATCAACCCCCCAACGCAAATCAACAGCATTTTCTGAGCGCTCCAGATATTTAGCTAGTTGCGAAGATGCTCCCTTTGTTGACAACATGTAAACAGAAGATCCGCTTGGCTCATCGCTTTCCACAGCATCAGCATGGATGGAAACAAAGATATCCGCTCCTTGCCTTCTGGCAATAGCAGGACGTTCCTTAAGCGGGATATATGTATCATCGCTCCGTGTCAAAATAGCACGGAAACCTTTTTTGGAATCAAGGAGTTTCTTTAGGCGATGCGCAATTTGTAAAACAACATCTTTTTCGCGTAGGCCAGTGACTCTATTCATGGCACCAGAATCTTTACCCCCGTGTCCCGGGTCAATCGCAACAATGATATTTTTCTTGGAAATCATTGTTGGGGTGATGATCTTACTTTGTTTTTCTACTTTTCCTGTGGCCGATATTTTTCGTTCGACAGTAACGTTAGGTGTAGGTTTTTTTTGAATAGTTGCAGGAGGTGACGAAGTCACAGATGGGGTAGTGATAGAAGGAGGGGGCGGAGATGTAATCACAACAGGAGGGCGGTTAGGCTGTGGGGAAACAGCTATTGGTGTTTTTTGTACTGGAGACTGTTGTGTTCGTGGAGGTAGCACAGGTTGCCTGTCTATGACGGTAGGAGATAAGGGATTGGTGCTTTCTAAATGCCGTTCATCTTCTAGTGCCTGGCCTGCGAAAACAACGAATGGAGGTTGTTCTGCGTCAAGAGATTCTAAAGTTAGTGCTGGATCAGAAACATGGTCATAGATATCAATCACGATTCGATTGCCATGACCATTTTCTGGTGGTGCGGTATAAATATTGGCTTTAGCAACATACAGTAAATCAATGACAATCCGTAATGTGGTGTCTCTAGTAAATCCTGTACGAATATTTCCCACGGCACCAGTATTAATAGCCATACCTGCCCTTCCTGTGCGATTAGCATCAGGCAAATCCAAAACAATACGAGGAGGGCCCGCCAGGCTGAACTGTTGAAATATAGTAGGACGATCAAGATCGAGAACAAGCTGTACTTTGTCTTGCATGCGGTTGTAGCGAATATCTTGCAACGTAACGGATAATGCGGGTGCTACTGAGCACAGCCCCAATAAAATGATTGCGATAATACGCCATTTGCAAAATATAGATATTCCTATCCGTCGCATGTTTTTCCTATGAAAATACTCTAATAGGGAACTATTATGCCTATTTTGTTAATAAAAGCGCAAATAAGAAACCACAATAGTTCATTTTGTAGTTAGTGGGAAAATTCCGTCACCGACAAATAGCGGCAGCTGTCTTGGTAAGAAAACTGACATAAAATGTCAGGAGCAGGAAGAAAGATTCCACCATTTTGTGCCCACTCAATGAAGATATATGTAGCGCGGTCACACCAATCCTGTACATCTAAATATAAAAGCTCATCGGGTGTAGATAAACGATATAAATCGGCATGGATAATAGTCTGTTTATTAATATGATATTCGTGTATCAGCGCATAGGTCGGACTTTTTACTATTCCTTGATAACCAATTGTTTTTAGCCATTGCTGTACAAAAGTCGTTTTACCTACACCTAGAGGTCCCTCTAAATAATAGACTTTTTTATCAGTATATTGCTGGAGGTTTTTAATTGTTTGCTCTAGGTCAGTCAAGGAGCTAATGTTAAAGGATTGGGACATGAGATAAAGACGTCATTTTTAGAGAGGTGATAATTCTAATTCTATAATAAAACTAGTATTTTTGTCATAGAGTGCGTAAATATATAGATGTTTATAGGATAAAATAATTTTATTTATTTGTTATATAATGTTTTTTTTGACTAGGTACGTATAAAGCATAACGCCTCTTGCCTTAGGCGTTATGCAAAATAGTTATATCATATTGGAGTAAACATTCATGGCTAAAATTGATCTCAGCAGCTTACAAGATATTGACGGCTTCAAAGCGGCAGCATTAGTTGATGCAGATAGTGGTTTGGCACTTGCCACTGAAGGTTCAGGTATTGATCTTGAATTAGCAGCAGCTGGTAATACAGAAGTTCTTAATGCTAAAAGACGCGTTTCAAAATCATTAGCACTCAATGATAGTATCGAAGATATTTTAATTACATTGGGTAAAGGGTATCACTTGATTCGTCCACTTGAACGTAATGAGAAACTATTCCTTTATCTTGTTTTAGATCGTTCACGTTCTAACTTAGCTATGGCTCGTCACGAGTTACGTGCATTTGAGAAAGAACTCGACTTTTCTTAAGTTAAGAGCTATTTTGTACGCTCCCTACTATAAAGCATATTAGGGAGCGTTATTTTTATATTTAAGTGACACGGAACATCTCGTCATGCCGGATTATAATATCTGTTTACTTGGTTTCTCTCCAGAATCAGAAACCCGGATAAAAAAGATTATTAGTAGTACCTCATCTATTCCGCAAGTTTCTTGGGTTGCGGCTAATCACAAGGGCTTAAATGGGGTTGTTATTAATGCTAATTTTCTATCTACCCCTCAGATTCAAAAATATATTTCTTTAGTCAAATGTCCTCTTGTTTGCGCTTATAATAGCGATGAAGGTGCAGCGCAGGTTAAAAGTCATCATTTTCCGTCTCTTGATTTGCGAGATGCTGATGGGGACAAAAGTGCTTCTTGGTTGAGTAACTTGTTGGGAGAGGCAAATGCACCTTCCATACCTCTTATGGAACAAGAGAAATCAGCAAAGAATACTACATCTCTGAATCAGACACCGTCGTATACTTCTGTAAGCAGCACAAATACACAGGAGCTGTTAGATCATATATCTAAGCGCGATAATGTTGTGATTCGTGCGACATTCGAAAAAAGCACTACTTGGATTAAACCAAGAGATGGATTGGTTTTTATTAATTATCCGCGAGAGTCCGTACCTGGTTTTGATTCTTGGGCTTGGGTGATTACAGATAATAATGATATTCCCGACAACGTCCGTAAATTGCAATTTGATTTATGGTTGTTTGAGACTTTATGGCAATCAGATATGGATAGTAGGAAATATGTTGATGATTATGGCTATTATCGTTTGATTCGTTTTCCTCAACCATTAGGTAGACATGGGCGCACAGAAGCGCTACGTTTAGCAACTTGTGCACAGTCTCATCCAGTTAATATTGAAACGCTTTTTGAAAAGACATCTTATTCTCATGATAGAATTAGACGCTTTTTGTTTGCTACATTAATGGCAGGACAGGTGCAAAAAGTCGAGCGAGATAGCGTTATCGCAGATGAGCAAGTTAAACGTACATTTACACCACAAGAAAAAGAAAAGGTGGAGCAAAAGCGTAGTTTATTGCAACGTTTACGCGAGAAGCTCGGACTATAAGTTCAATTTTAGCCTATAGAATATTTAATATCATGCAAGAATTTAAAATAATCTTCGCGGGTAGTATGGGAGCCGGTAAGACTACGGCAATCAAAGCCCTTTCGGATAAAGAAATTGTCTCAACAGATGTGATTAATAGCGACAAAAAAGCGCATAATAAACTACTGACAACGGTTGGTATTGATTATGGCCAAATTATTTTACCTCCTGATACTAAGGTTGGCCTATATGGTACTCCAGGACAAGAGCGTTTTGAGCTTGTATGGCGAGTAGTAACGGAAGGTGCTTTGGGAGCTATTGTTTTAGTAGATAGTTCATCGCCTAAAGCCGTTAAAGAATTACCATATTATGTTGATTATTTTCATAAGCATCATATGAATAGTATTGTTGTGGGAATTACTCATTGTGATGTAGAAGACGGACACTTAACTCTTGCGGATAGTTTTAAATTACTAGAAGCGCGTGATTTTAAGTTTCCAATTTTTGAGGTGGATGCACGTAAGCGAGATGATGTATTATTGTTAGTAGAAACTTTGATTGCATCAATTGAGGCAGAGATTAATTAAGGAGCATCCATGGCAACTTTGGAAGACTATCGCGAAAACACTTTTGTCACTTACTGTAATCGTGCATTAGAAGCATTTAGTGTAGAGACGCCGGGCGTTAAAAATGTTTTATTGGCGACTCCCGATGGTTTTGAAATTGCTTCCCATGCAGATAGCTCAAAACACAGCGCAGATAATTTGGCAGCTGTAGGGAGCTCGCTGTTTGCATTAGGTTCTTCTCTGATCTCAGAATTTGATTTAGGAACAACCAAATCTATTACTATTGATAGTGAAAGAGGTAAGGTTTATATTTGTTCTGTTAGTGTGGACGATAAGGCATTAATTATAATGATACAGTCAACGCAGAATGCAATGCTGGCTCATATTCTACATGGCGCGAATAAGCTTTCAGACCAAATTGGTAAACGCTTAATGCTTATTTCTTAATAGACTGTTTTTTTTAATGTTAGCCCCGTGAATATAATAGACGGGGCTTTCTGTTTTTGTACAGTTATTCAATATATAATAAACCTTTATTTTATTTGGTTATTTATGTTAGATAAATCACCTTTGATACTTGCCGTAGAATCGTCTTGTGACGAAAGTGCAGTGGCGCTTTACAGCCCAAAAGACGGAGCCCTTGCTAACGAAGTATATTCGCAGATTGAACTACATCGTCAACATGGTGGTGTTGTTCCGGAGTTGGCAGCTCGTGATCATTTGCGCCGTTTGCCAGTTGTTCTACAACAGGCCTTAGAGTCTGCTGGGAAAAAACTTCAAGATATAAACATTATTGCATATACAGCAGGACCGGGACTTCTAGGCGCATTGATGACGGGAGCTGGTTATGCGCGTGCACTTGCATATGCGTTGCATATTCCTGCTATTCCTATCCACCATATGGAAGGTCATTTACTTTCACCTCTGCTTTCAGAGCTAAAACCTGAAATACCTTTTATCGCATTATTAGTTTCAGGTGGGCATACTCAACTTATGGCTGTAGATGCGCCAGGTCATTATCGTTTATTAGGCGAAACTCTCGATGATGCTGTTGGCGAAGCTTTTGATAAAACTGCTAAGCTTATGGAACTACCTTATCCTGGAGGTCCTGAATTATCAGCATTGGCGGAACAAGGTGATGTAACGCGGTTTTCCTTATCTCGCCCAATGATTAATCGCCCTGGTATGGATTTTAGTTTTAGTGGATTAAAAACACAGGTTCGTTTGTTGATAGAAGCCCAAGGAAGTGATCAGCAAACGCGAGCTGATATTGCTGCTGCTTTTCAGCGTACAATTATAGAGACACTTAATATTAAATGTCGGCGTGCTTGGCAAGAAACAGGCTACATAGATTTAGTTGTGGCTGGTGGTGTAAGCGCAAACCATTTATTACGTGAGTCTTTACAATTAGAGGCACATAAGTTGAATAAGAGAGTTTTTTTTCCAGAATCAAGTCTATGTGGCGATAATGCATTAATGATAGCGTTTGCAGCTGCGCAACGATTCCATGGTCATGACAGTTCTCTTGCTATTGAAGTAAGATCTCGTTGGGATTTGTCTTCTTTACCATCATACTAAGTATAAAAAATAATGAGAAAAAAAAATAAACTAACATTTGAGTCCTTTTTTCTTGCAATGATTGCTGGTGGGCTTAACCTATGGATGTTGATAAGACTATTGAGTCATGCGGTTTTCGCAGGTGCTGGTTGTATTCAGGAAAACAATAAATTTACCTGTTCTCTTGATTTTAATACAGGATATTCAGGATTTGCTAGTCTGGTTGCATGGGGCGTTGCATTTATTGGTTTATACGGAGCAATACAATGCTTATGTAGTCGTCGTTCAGGAGCATTTATTCTTATTGTCTTATTTGCAACACAAATAATAGGTTTAAATATTAATAATTTATCATTTTATGTACCATCAGCGTTAAATTTTTATTATGAGTATGTTACTAATGGTTTGATAGTGAATTTCAATATATTACCATTTCTATTATTTCTCAATACGGTTGGAAAATATCGTAATGAGCGATTTTAGATAACTATTTGTTTTTAAATTTTTATCGGATAACCGTCTATAACCATCATACGAGAGAGATTTTTCTTAATTGTAAGAATTAATCGCGTTGTTTACACTTTTCCTTTTTGCATGGATGCCCA
>JAUMZX010000077.1 GCA_030527905.1 Cardiobacteriaceae bacterium | reverse complement strand
TTGTGGATGTCGGGGTAATGTAAGCGGTTTGGGTGACTTTTGCAAAGGTCTCAATATATATCCAGCGCTTATTGCACGATTCTAAAAGATAAACAAGAGTAGATTGCCTTAAAAAGAACGTAAAACGTATCATAACTTCTTACGCCATATTGCTCTGGCTGTCGGAAATCAGTACCATATCCCGCCTTCACTCCAAACTTAAAAATACCCCATGTTTAGTAAAGAAATGACTATTGCAGGCTTTGATGACGAACTGGCAGCTGCCATTCATGCTGAAGCACAACGCCAAGAAAGCCATATTGAGCTGATTGCATCAGAAAATTATGCTAGCCCGCGTGTTATGGAAGCTCAAGGCACTTGCCTTACTAATAAATATGCTGAGGGCTATCCTGGCAAACGTTATTATGGTGGCTGTGAACATGTTGATGTTGTTGAACAGTTAGCGATAGAGCGCGCCAAAACATTATTTGGTGCTGATTACGCTAATGTGCAACCACATTCTGGTTCACAAGCAAATGCTGCTGTATTTCTTGCGCTATTAAAACCTGGTGATACCGTACTGGGAATGGACTTGGGACATGGTGGGCATTTAACGCACGGTTCTCCTGTTAGCTTTTCTGGTCTGCAATACAATGCAATCCATTATGGACTAGATGCCAAGACGGGACTTATTGACTATGATGCAATGCAACGTATTGCTAGTGAACATAAGCCCAAAATGATTATTGCGGGATTTTCCGCCTATTCACAAACGCTTGATTTACAACGTTTTCGCGAAATCGCTGATAGTGTTGGCGCTTATTTAATGGTTGATATGGCACATATTGCTGGCTTAGTTGCAGCGGGTTTGTCGCCTAATCCCGTTCCCATTGCTGACGTTGTTACTTCTACAACTCATAAAACTTTACGAGGACCACGCGGTGGACTTATTTTGGCTCGCGCGAACGAAGAAATTAGCAAAAAACTTAATTCTGCTATTTTCCCCGGCATTCAGGGCGGACCAATGATGCATGTTATTGCGGCAAAGGCAGTTGCCTTTTTAGAAGCACTAGACCCTGCTTTTACCAAATATCAAGAGCAGGTTCTGGATAATGCCAAAGTAATGGCTAAAGTATTTATTTCTCGTGGCTATGAACTTGTTTCTGGTGGTACTAAAAATCATCTCATGCTCATAAACTTGGTTAATAAAAATCTTACAGGACGTGCAGCTGATGCAGCACTTGCGCGTGCCCATATTACAGTAAACAAAAACGCGGTTCCGGATGATCCACAGTCTCCTTTTGTTACTAGCGGTATTCGTATTGGTACCCCCGCGATTACAACACGTGGTTTCAAACAAGCAGAAGCCAAGCAACTTGCTACTTGGATTTGCGATATCTTGGATGATATTGATAACGAAGAAACTATTCTTACGGTACGTGAGAAAGTATCGAAAATATGTGCCGAGTTTCCAGTTTATAGCTAACGGAGCCTTTATTTGCACTGCCCTATTTGCCAAAAGGCTGATACACGAGTTATTGACTCGCGTCTTGTCAGTGAAGGACGAAAAATTCGTCGTCGTAGGGAGTGCATAAACCCAGATTGTGCCGCTCGCTTTACCACTTATGAAACCGCAGAGATTTCATTGCCCATGGTCGTCAAACAAAACGGCGAGCGACAGGCTTTCTCACCGGAAAAGCTACGTAATGGACTGTTGCGCGCCATTGAGAAGCGGCCTGTTAGCGTAGATAAAATCAATGCTTTGATTACTGATATTGAAAACCGCCTACGTATCAGTGGGGAACGCGAAATTCCTTCTCGTAAAATTGGGGATTGGGTAATGGAAGGTTTGAAAGCTATTGATAGCGTTGCCTACATCCGTTTTGCTTCTGTTTATCTAAGTTTTCAGGATGTTGAGGCATTCATTGAAACAATTGCCGACCTGCGGCGAAAATAAATGACGACAACCGCCATACAGGATGATTTTGATACGTTGTGGATGCGGCGAGCGCTTAGCTTAGCCGAACAAGGCATTTTCTCTACCGCGCCAAATCCTCGTGTTGGTTGCATTATCATCAAAGATAATTACGTGCTTGGCGAAGGTTGGCATGCTCGTGCGGGAGAAGCGCATGCTGAAGTGCTTGCACTACGTCAGTCCGGCGAAGACGCCAACGGCGCAACTGCGTATGTTACCCTAGAACCTTGTGCTCACTATGGTCGCACACCACCTTGTGCAGATGCGCTCATTACTGCGGGGATTAACCGCGTTGTTGTTGCTTGTCGCGATCCCAATCCGCTCGTTGCTGGACAAGGAATCGCTCGTCTACGGGCTGCAGGTATCATAGTACGTGAAGGCATATGCGAAAAAGAAGCACTCAATATCAATAGCGGCTTTTTCCGCCGTATAACAACAGGTCGTCCTTTCGTTACGCTCAAACTTGCGGCGTCACTTGATGGTAGAACGGCACTTTCTAATGGGGAAAGCCAGTGGATTACAGGAGAAGCCGCACGACAAGACGTGCATAAACACCGTCTTGCAGCCGACGCAATTATTGCTGGTAGTAGTAGCATTCTCAAAGATAATGCACGCTTAACCGCCCGTTACCCAACCCCCCTGCCAGTAACTGTACCGCTACGCGTTATCATTGATAGCCGACTGCAAACGCCGCTAAATGCTGCCGTATTTGATGATGCTTCGCCTATCCTTATTGTTTGTGCTGAACATGCAGTTGCACCAGATTATCCTGCGCACACCGAACTATTACGCTTACCACTAGATCGAAGCGAGCATATTCCGCTATCTACAGTCCTTGATGCCCTGGGAAAACGCGGCGTAAATAACGCTTTTGTTGAAGCAGGCGCCGCGCTTGCAGGCGCTTTTGTACAACAACAATTGGCAGATGAAATTTTGCTTTATCTCGCCCCCTGTTTTTTGGGACAAGATGCGCGTTCGCTTATACAACTGCCGCTAATCAGTCGCTTATCTGATAGAATGCGCGTCCATATTCAAGACTGTACTCCGCTGGACGCTGATTTGCGTTTACGGTTCACACTGGAAAAAACATGTTTACAGGCATCATAGAAACGACTGGCACTCTACAACACCGTGAACCACACGGCGAAGATTGCACACTTACGATTTACTCTCCTACTTTCGATTTCAGCCGTTGTGCGTTAGGCGACAGTATCGCAGTCAATGGCGTCTGCCTCACAGCAATTTCGCTTGGTACAAACCAGTTTTCCGCTGATGTTTCGGGTGAGACACTTAGCCTCACTACGCTGGGTGAGTTACATGAAGGCGATAACGTTAACCTTGAATATGCGCTTACTCTGGCTACTCCGCTTGGAGGGCATCTTGTTAGTGGACATGTGGACGGCGTTGGAGAACTGATTGCACGCGAACCTGATGGACGTAGTGAACGTCTTACTTTTCTCGCTCCTTCTGCCCTCGCCCGCTACATAGCGCCGAAAGGTTCTATCTGTATAGACGGCGTAAGTCTAACTGTGAATCATGTAGAAGGTAATCACTTTGGCGTCAATATCGTACCCCATACCATGAACCGAACAATATTACATGCGTATCAAACCGGACAACGCGTCAATCTAGAAGTAGATATTATTGCTCGTTACTTAGAACGCCTCTTACACACGCCGCAAGATTCTGGATTAACGCTGGAAAAACTGCAACAACTCGGATTCTAAAATGTCTCTTAACAGCACTCAAGAAATTATTGACGATATTCGTGCCGGAAAAATGGTTATCCTCATGGACGACGAGGATCGCGAAAACGAGGGTGATCTTGTTATTGCCGCTGAACATATTACGCCTGAAACCATCAACTTTATGGCAAAGTATGGACGAGGTCTTGTTTGTCTCACCATTACTGAACAGCGTAGTGATCAACTCAAATTATGGCCTCAATCCAGACGTAACAACTCGCCCTACCACACAGCATTTACGGTATCTATCGAGGCAGCAGAAGGTGTTACCACAGGCATCAGTGCAGCTGATCGCGCGCGCACCATCCAAGCTGCTACTGCCAAAGATGCACGTCCCGAAGATCTCGTTCAACCTGGGCATATCTTCCCGATTGTTGCTAGAGAAGGCGGGGTACTCACACGGGCCGGACACACGGAAGCCAGCACAGATCTCGCTCGCCTTGCTGGTCTTGGACCTGCTGCCGTTATCGTCGAAATCCTTAAAGAAGATGGTTCCATGGCTCGTCGCCCAGAACTAGAAACTTTTGCTCTTGAGCATAATATTAAAATTGGCACCATCGCTGATCTCATTGCTTATCGACTTGAGCGCGAACAAACGATTGCGCGCATTGCTCAATGCGAACTTCCCACAGAATATGGAATTTTCACCCTGACCGCCTATCAAAGTATCTTCGATAAAGCACGCTTACACTACGCCTTAAGTAAAGGACAAATACAAGCAACACGTCCGACTTTTGTCCGTGTACACGTACAGAATGCCTTAGGAGATCTCTTCCACGCGCGTCTTAATGAACGTACCCATACGCTACAAAGCGCTTTAGAACGCCTTTCACATGAACAAGATGGTATTATTGTCGTCCTAGATGAAGCGCAAAGTCACAATGACATTATCAGTCGAATGGTAGCTTTCTCGCATAACAATCCACCGCCGAAACGCCCGCAAGAACAAGACCTACGAACTTATGGCATTGGCGCACAAATACTTATTGATCAGGGCGTAGGAAAAATGCGCTTACTCTCTGCTCCCTATAAACTGACCGGCATTTCCGGTTACCAACTTGAAATCAGCGAATATCTCGCTGAATAACCAACTGACAATTAGGAACAATCATGACACATAACGTTAACCGTCTTGAAGGCGACTATATTCTTGAAAATGCACGTTACGCTATTATTTGCTCACGTTTCAACGACTTTATCGTCAACAAACTTGAAGCAGGG
Source organism: Cardiobacteriaceae bacterium (assembly GCA_030527905.1). Classification (GTDB taxonomy): domain Bacteria; phylum Pseudomonadota; class Gammaproteobacteria; order Cardiobacteriales; family Cardiobacteriaceae; genus Cardiobacterium. Next base: position 4,210 of record JAUMZX010000077.1, on the reverse strand, counting down.
GCAATAGATACCCTCAAACGTCATGGTACCGATCTCTCTAATATTGACATTGCTTACGTACCCGGTGCTCTTGAACTTGGTATTGCAGCACAACGCCTTGCAGCCACAGGGCGCTACGATGCCATCATCGCCTTAGGCGCTGTCATTAAAGGTTCTACTGCACATTTTGATATCGTTATTGGCGAAAGTGCTAAAGCGCTCAGTCATGTTGCACTCCATCATGATCTTCCTGTGATTAACGGCGTTCTTACGACGAACAGCATCGAACAAGCAATTGAGCGCGCAGGAACCAAAGCGGGTAACAAAGGAGCGGAAGCAGCGCAAGTTGCTATTGAAATGGTAAGCTTGCTACGGCAAATCAACTAACCCATCAAAAGCCTAGCGTAAGTCTTATTCAAAAAATGCTAATCTCGTAGCAAAAACATGACGCCGCAATCGAATAAACCGCCTAATCACAGCTTCTATACCGTAGATTGCTCATAATGCAGCAAAATTGATTGGGTTCTTCCACTTAATGCACCGATGCCAATTTTAGAAGTTTTGAGCTATGATCGTCGCTGTGGTACCGCTCTGGGGCGGCAAAGATAATATCTACCTTGCTCTGGAGCAAATCCCACTCTATCTTCAACATAAGGCTAAAAACCTAATCGCTTGTAGAAATAGCTAAAAATGATGAGACGAACAAAAGACATATTTTCCCGATAAGCCTCACTAACAAACCACCGCCGACCATTATGAATCCAGACATGCCCCCTGCCCCGCGCAAAAAGCGAAACATGCGCCGAATCGCCATCGAAGCACGTAGTCGCGCTCGCCATCAACTGTTACAAGCCTTATACCAATGGCAGATGAGTGGTGATAGCCCAGATAGTGTATATCGCAATCGTTTGCTTGATCCGCAACATGCAGATATTGACGAAGAATACTTCACAAGCGCATTCAATGCCCTTACAACACATCAAGAGCACTACGAAACGCTACTTGCTCCGCTGTTAGCTCGGAACATAGAACAACTGGATCCCATTGAGCGCGCTATCCTTTGGATCGGTACCTACGAAATCAAAGATCGTTCAGACATTCACCCAACGGTTAGCATCAATGAAGCGGTAGAACTGGCAAAAAGATTTGGCGCGGAAGGTAGCTATAAGTTCATCAATGTAACTCTCGACAAACTGAGCAAAACATGCCCCTCTCCACATGAACTCAGCAGATAAAAAAGATGCAATCACAAAACCTGCGTTATATTGCCCGACTTGATCACCTGCGCTTCTTTGCCTTCATCCTTGTATTTCTTTTTCACTTTCGTGGTTCCAATCCCGCCATGGATTTTCACGGCAACTACAGTAGCCTAGGTGATCTTGCCAGACTATGGGTAGAGCACGGTTACAGTGGTGTCAGTCTTTTTCTCGTTCTAAGCGGTTTCCTTTTCTCTCTGATTACCGATGGTGGACGCAAACCGGTACCATTTCGGTTGTTCATCTACAACCGTATCCTGCGAATCTTCCCGTTGCTCATTTTCTTCACTTTCCTCATTCTTACCGTTCATCGCGCTGAATCCACACCGATGGATATCCTCCGCCTCCTCACACTACAACTCAATACGGGGCATCCTTGGACTGGTTGGGCACACAGCGATGCCTTCCCTTCCGGTCCTATCTGGACTATCGGTGTCGAATTCCAGTTTTACCTGGTCTTTCCACTTATCATCGGCTTCATTCACCATAAAGGCATATCTTGGGCATTGCTCGTTATTCTCTTGATGAATGTGACTCGACTGCTGCTGATTGGCGATAGTAGTACCGACCTTTATTACCATCTTTATCATAGTATTACCAGCAGACTTGACCAGTTTATCATCGGTATCCTTGTCGGTATCTACTATCTACGCTGCCTAGTACGTTCATATCACCCACTCATTTTTCTCGTAGCTGCCTTACTGATATTTATTGCCTTCACCACACGCTTTAGCATGCCGCAGAAAAGCTGGTTCAGTGCTAGTATTAGCTTCTCGCTAGAGGCCATCCTTTGGGGCGTCGTCATCCTACTATATCTAAAATTTCCTTTCCCCAACTGGAAAAAACTGGATATGTCACTCGCTTGGTTGGGCAGACTTAGCTTTTCACTCTACCTCTTTCACTTGCCAATTACCCAGTTTATGGTTAAACAATTCAATATTGAATATCCTACTGGCATCAAAACGCTTCTACTAAAAAGTGTTTTAATCATCAGCATAAGCATTCTCTATTCCAGCCTCACCTACTACGCCATAGAAAAACCTTTTTCCGCTAAGCGTGTCAAATATACCTAAACATGAAAATATTCCTATCACACGGGCGAGGTAGCTCGCAGCACAGCAAAGAAATGCATCGTCTTGCCCGCATTGCCAAAGAAAACGGGCATCACGCCTATCGTATCAACGATACCGATACTGAAGATCCTGAATTACGAGCAGAACGGCTCATTCAACTTGTAGATGAAGCAAAAGAAGACATACTCCTTGTCGGTTTTAGTATGGGGGGTTATACCTCCATGCTAGCAGCGGCAGCTTACCCAGATAAAGTTAAAGGACTTTTCTTGCTTGCTCCCGCGCTCTATGCACCACGCTATAAAGTAAAAACCTACCCTATCATTCATCCTACCGTCATTATTCATGGTTGGAATGATGACATCATTCTCTATGAACATTCTGTAGGTTACGCCCGCGAAGCCCGAGCAACCTTGCATCTTGTTGATGCAGCTCACACATTCCTCGAATCTGACGAATTAGATGTCATAAGCCACCACTTTCAAAAATTTCTTACATACTTCCTCTGACATTCACATCGCTCACAAAACGTACGCATAAAAAAGCCCCTGTATAACAGAGGCTTTTACGGTTATTTTCTCTATCTTTAGAAAACAGGGGTATATGCCGCTTGCGGGTTTGCTTGATCAATCGCCTTAATGTAAATAGCAACGCGTCGATCCTGTGGATTATTTTCTGCACGAGCGTATTGTTCGCCGTAACCCTGTACGACAAAACGTTGTGAACTGATGCCCTGATTGGCAAGATATTGTGATACCGCCTGAGCACGACGTTGTGACAGTTGCAAATTGTGTTGTGGACTACCACTACCATCAGTAAAACCGTAAACATGAACGATAGTATTAGGATATTGTTGTAAAGTTTGCGCGATGCTGGAAAGCGGTTGATAGAAATTTGGTTTCACAACGTCTCTATCCACATCAAACAGGACTTCGCTTTGGATATTCAGCTGAATGGTACTTTCATTCACACGGTTTACCTGTACACCACTGCCAGCCATTTGTTGTTGTAATTGCTGCTGTTGTTGATCCATATAACCACCAATCGCAGCCCCAGCAAGCGCTCCTGCAACAGCACCAACATAACGACCATTATCATGATTGACTTGATGACCTAAAACCCCACCAGCTAAAGCACCAATAGCAGTACCCATAGCGACAGATTGGTTACCACCAAAATTAGCAGATTCACAACCTGCTAAAATAAAAGCCGTTGCCCCCGCAATAAGTACAAAATTGTTCTTTTGCATCATATTTCTCCTATCCAAGTGTTAAATTGAAGGAGATAATAACGATTGCTAAGCTCCAACTCCATTAAAGGTCATCCACGCTTTTCCTCTAACGCCCTAGATTTTATAAACAGCCTATTCTCTCAGCATATCTACTGAGTAAATATCTTTTCAGTTGCGCTACAAACTCATAAGAAACGCTCTTAATTATTTGAAAAAAATCTAATAAATTATTTATTGTTGCGTTAATATCACAAGACCCAAATTAGATAAATAATCTAGGCTAGATTATAAAATCAGAAGCCATTTATCGAGAATGCATGAATATTTCAATCCATTAAGTGGAAATATCATTTAATTTTTTATTATATAAACTAACATTTAGATAATAGCAGAATATCGAGTATTAACCTAGCCATCAAAATTTTCTTACAACTAATCCTCTCTAAAAAATAGAACCATTAATATCTCATCTTTAGCCGCACAAAAAGAAATATTAGTTTATTCCTAAATGAACAAATAAAACATAGCCAAAAAACTTAACTATATTAAAAATTTTTAAAATCAAATATTCCCACTAATAATTTATAAAAAATAGTTAAATATTATTAAATAATAGGGACTGTATTAGATTAGCAGTTATGTTACCCTCTGAAAATGAAGATAACCAACTGTAA
>JAUMZX010000076.1 GCA_030527905.1 Cardiobacteriaceae bacterium | reverse complement strand
TGCTGTTATATATCATGTTTATAGACTATTAGATTCGTTCTGGTAGTCTAGAGCCATATCAAATATAGAAAAAATATGAAAAAATGCCAAGACACGATAATAACGGAAATAGTAAAGCTGTAACAAGCCGTATTTACATCAATATCAGGCCTATCGTGCAAGAATGTAAACATAATATTTGCCCATGAAGGGTTAAATATAGCGCACAAAAAAACGCCCATATAGGGCGTTTGTAATAAATAGCAAACGGATAGCATACCTGTTTGTATTTTTATATCGTTCTTTCAATACGGTGGTTATAATCCGAAACTGTTAAAGAAACAGCGCGGAATCAATGATGCTCGCCTACGGCTTGCTGTAAATAATGTTGTTCGCCAATCTCTGCTATCAAGTCTTGCTGCGTTTCCAGCCAGTCGATATATTCCTCAACATCATCCAATAAGCCTTCAACGAGATGCCGCGAAACATAGTCTTGCACGTTGCCCAGAGTAGCAATCGCAGCGCGCAAATCATGATATTGCGCACTAGCTACTTGATGGTCGCAAGCAATCGCTTCTGCAACTGTCTCGCCAATAAATAATTTACCGAGATCCTGTAGGTTTGGCAGACCTTCAAGTAAAAAAATGCGCGCGATTAATTTATCGGCATTTTTCATAGCACGAATGGATTGTTTGTAGATGATGTGTCCGAGCGAATCGTAACCCCAGTTATTTAACATACGCGCGTGCAGAAAATACTGATTAATCACTGTCAATTCATGACGCAACAAGCGATTTAGACAAGCGCGCACTTCAGGAGGAGATTGCATAAGCCCTCCTTAGAGCTGGCTTTGCAGATAATTTGCTAATCCCATCTGCTCAATATGGCGTAATTGTTGTTCTAACCAGTGGGCATGGTCTTCTTCTGTATCTTTTAATTGTTCAATAAGCATATTGCGGGTTACGTAATCTTGGTGTTGTTCGCACAGAGCAATGCCTTTTTTCAGAGCATCGCGCACTTTATATTCCAACTGTAAATCGTTTTCCAACATAGATTTAACGTCATGACCGATATGTAGTGCCTCAGGCACCATATTCGGTGTTCCGCCCAACATCAAAACACGTTTAATCATTAAAGTTGCATGTTCTGTTTCGTGTTCCATTTCATGATGGTTGGCGTCGAATAGTTTTGTGTAGCCCCATTCTTCGTACATACGGGAATGGATGAAATATTGATCTCGTGCGGCCAGCTCACCAGCCGTTAATTCATTCAAATATGCGATAACTTCAGCATTACCTTGCATGATATTCTCCAGTTAAGTTTTTTAAGGGGCGGCGAGTATCAAGGGTTGTTATCGGGAGGTCAAATATTATTTTATGGATTGTTGGAATGAAAATATCGATATTTTCATCACATTGAATTTGTTTGTTTTTTATTAATAATAAGAAAAATTATCATTTTAATTAAAAATAGCTTCCACTGCTTATAAATAGAAATACTTATTGATTGAGGGCATTTGTGCAAAATATAGGCGGTAAAAGGCCTCGTATTGAAGTCTTATGAGGAAAGCGCGAAGTTCTGTTTTAAGCTAATGTTGGTATGGTGGGCTAAGGTTGCAATTTTATTATGAATTTTTTTCTAGTTAGGTTCTATGTCCCAATATCAATGTATTCTTGAATAACGCTTGATTAAGCGATGTCGTCGTTTTCCGCTTGTTGTAGGTTTTCTGCTGTCATGAGCCATTCATTTTCCGCTTGTTGTAAGGCTTTTTCTATTTCGCTTTGTTCGCCGAGAATGGTTTTTAAACGAGGCTTGTTGTCTGCTTCGTACAGGGTAGGGTCAGCTAGGGCGTTTTTCAGTTCATCTCGTTGTTTTTCTAATGTCGCTATTCGCTTTTCACAGTTCTCTAGTGCTTGTTTGAGCGGTCGTAATCTTTGCCGTTGTTCGGCTTGCCGTCTTTTTTCTTCTTGGCGGTTTGTTATGCCGCTTGTTTTTTCAGTTGCCGCGGGTTGTCGGCTACTGTTGAGGTAACGATGGTAGTCTTCTAGGTCGCCATCAAAAGGACGAATTTTGCCGTCAGCAATAAGGTAAAGTTCGTCACAGACGGCGCGCAAGAGGTTGCGGTCGTGCGAGATGAGAAGCATGGCGCCTTCGTAGGATTGAAGCGCAAGGGTGAGTGCATCCCGCATGGCAAGGTCGAGGTGGTTCGTTGGTTCGTCAAGGAGTAGTAGGTTGGGGCGTTGAGCAATGACGAGCGCGAGCGCCAATCGTGCTTTTTCTCCTCCAGAATATTGTGAGACAGGGACTTCCACCTGTTGTCCAGCAAAGCTATAGCCACCAAGGTAGTTACGGTGTTGTTGTTCGGTTTGTGTGGGATGCTGTCGCTGAAGGTGCCATAGCGCGCTGTGTTCGCCGCGTAGGGCGTCTAGTTGGTGTTGTGTGAAGTAGCCGATGCAGGTGTTTTTGTGATGGTCTATTTCTCCATGTAGTGGCGGTAAAACGCCTGCTAAGCCTTTCATGAGGGTACTTTTCCCCGCGCCATTGCGTCCAAGGAGGCCAATGCGTGCTTCACCAGTAATACGTAGGGTGATGTTATCAATAATGGTATGGTTATCGTAACCGAGCGCCAGTTTGTTGCAGGTTAGGAGTGGGTTGGGGTGATGTTCCGCAGGGGGAAAGGATAGGTGATATTCGTTTTCTGGTGGCGGTGGCGGCGCAGCGTCTAGTTTTTCTAGTGCTTTGATGCGGCTTTGGGCTTGTCTTGCTTTGCTTGCTTTGGCGCGAAAGCGGTCAATAAAGTGTTGTAGGTGGGCGCGTTCCCGATTTTGTTTTTGGTATTGGGCGTCGGCTTGTAGACGTTGTTCGTGGCGTTGTCGTTCGAAGTCACTGTAGTTGCCGCTATAGCTGTGTAGATGGCGATTTTCGATGTGTAGGATGCGTGTGCATAGGCTGTCAAGAAATTCTCGGTCATGCGCAATGATGATTTGCGTTGCCGGATGGTTTTTTAGGAAGTCTTGTAACCAGATGATGGCATCAAGGTCTAGGTGGTTGGTTGGTTCGTCAAGCAGCAGGAGTTCTGCTGGCGATATGAGGGCTTGCGCTAGGTTAAGGCGCATCCGCCATCCGCCAGAGAAGGAGGAGATGGGTTGATGATGGCTGGAGAGAGAGAATCCAAGTCCATCAAGGAGTTCGGCTGCCAGTGCAGGTTGGGCATAGCCGTTGCAGGCAACGAGTTGTTCGTGTGCTTTGCCAATGGCGTTGCCGTCACCATGTGCTTCTGCTTGTGCAATAGCCTGCAAGGCTTGTTGGTAGGGGAGATGACCGCTCAGGACGTAGTCAATAGCGCTGTCAGGGAGGCTAGGTGTTTCTTGTCGAACGCTGGCAATGTGCCAGTCTGGAGGGATACGGTAATCACCATGATCAGGGTCGATTTCATGACGTAAGAGTGCGAGTAAGCTCGATTTTCCACTACCGTTGCGTCCCGTTAATCCGACCCGCTGGCCACTGTGTATGCGCGTGTCACCATGCTCTATAAGGTTTTCTCCGTTGCGTGATAGGGTGATTTGGTTGAGTTCGATCATGTTAGCGTTGTTATTTTTTTGTCGTGGTGGTTGTTTTTGAGGTTGATGCGAGAGCACGGTTTGCAGCTTTTTATTCGGCAAGACGCCATGGCCAAGTTTGTCCGGCAAGGAATGGAATAAGCGTATCGTTGCCATAACTCAGCGTTTGCGGGAAGGTTTGCTCATGACGTTCAAGAGTAATTTCCCCAGCGTTGTATGGTAATCCGTAATAGTCCGCGCCATGACGAGAGGCAAAGGCCGGAAGTTTATCCAAGGCGTCGGCTTGTTCGAACGCTGCTGCATAAAAGGGAAGGGTGGCATGTCCTGTGTAGCAACCGGCACAGCCACAAGCGTTTTCTTTGGTGTGTTGTGGATGCGGTGCGCTGTCTGTCCCCATGAAGAATCGCGAGTCGCCACTAGCAATTGCGCTAAGTAGCGCTTGGCGATCTTTTTCTGTTTTTAGAATGGGAAGGCAGTAGTAGTGCGGTTTGATGCCGCCTACGAGTAGCGCATTGCGGTTGTAAAGGAGATGATGCGCCGTAATGGTTGCCGCGAGGTTGTTTTTTTGCTTTTGGATATAGGAGACGGCATGTGCCGTAGTGATGTGCTCAAGGACGATACGTAATTTGGAAAAACGTTTTCTTAATGGGTCAAGCACGGTGTCAATAAAGGTAGCTTCGCGGTCAAAGATGTCGATGCCGTCAGTGGTTACTTCGCCATGGATGAGAAGGAGTAGGTTTTCTTGTTGCATGGCATCAAGGATAGGGTTTAGGGCTGCAACATTGGCGATGCCTTGTGCAGAGTTGGTGGTTGCGCCTTTAGGGTACCATTTGATGGCAACAATGCCAGCAGCTTTGGCTGTAAGGACGGTTTCAATGCTCAGGCTGTCACTCAGGTAGAGCGTCATGAGTGGAGTGAGGTTTTTGTCAGCAGGAATGTGCGCAAGAATGCGTTCTTTATAGGCTGTGGCCGCTGCTATGCTGTCCACAGCTGGCGTTAGGTTCGGCATGATGAGTGCGCGCGCGCATTGTTGGCTGACGTCGTAAACCGTACGTTGTAGTGCTTCGCCATCGCGCAAGTGAATATGAAAGTCATCAGGGGTAGGGAGTGTGATGTGTTGCATAGTTTTTTTAGATTCCGGAGTGAGGGGGTAGATTGTTAATGCGGCGCGCGTTTATAACATGCCAGTATTGTATCGCCTGTATTTTGATGGGCAAAATGGTACAGCAGTAGGGTTATCTGTTTTCTTGGGATGTGAGCATGAACTGTCGGCATTGGTTTCATGGTAATGGTTTGCGGGATGCTGTTTATGGGGAAAAAGAATGCTTAGTTATTTGTTTTGACTTTTAGGTACATCTGCTCGGGTTTGTTGGCGCGATATTTTATGGTTGCAAAGGGGGTAGAGGGAGATTTTCCCTCTACACGCGTAAAGGTCAGCGCGCGGTTGTCGTGCGCTGATATTGCGCTGATATTGGTTTAGGCATGATGATCCTGCACACTACGGTTGAACCAGTGACGTTGGCGAATAAGTGTTTTTTCGTCAGGGTGCTCAACACGTTGAACGAGACAAGTGTCTTTTGCTGCAGGATTGAGCGTGAAGGTGCTCGTGTGCATGATGTCGTCACGGAAGTAGTGCAGTGTCGTGATGCTATTCGGGGCGGCTTGGTTTAAATGGCGTGCAAGTTGACTGTCATCAACACGGAAACCGTTAACAGCTATCAGTTGGTCGCCGATGGCAACTCCTGCGAACGCAGCGGGGCTATGTTCGTCTAAGTAGTGAACGTTGTAGTGACCATTTTGTTTTTGCCAGCGAAAGCCGGGGTCACTTTGGTAACGTTGTGCTGCCGGAACGTCGCTACCTAGATCGCCAGGAGTCGCTGCAGCGAGCATATGTATTTGAAGACCAATGTAAGCAGCTGCTTCTTCTAACGGCAGTTCTTCCGTACTGTGTATGGTTTGTCGGATGAAGTTGCGTAATGGTTTTTTTGCTTCTTCAGGTAGTAGTTCTGATGCGATACGAATAAAACGTGATTCGTCCAGTCCTAGTCCATGTTGTCGATAGTCATGCCAGAGCCGGTGCATAATCATGGGGAGATTGACGCCATCTTTGCTATGTTGCCGCAGGAATATATCCAGACAGAAAGCGGCAAGCGCGCCTTGAATGTAATAGGTGGTACTGGTGTTAATAGCATCTTCACCACCGTTATAGAGTTTTGTCCATGCTTCATAGCTGGAGTCCGCAAGGGTTTGTATTTTTCTTCCTGGCCGCTGACGGTAACGGGCTATGTCTTGTGCCAACAACTCCAGATAAGCGCGGATACTGATAACGCCACTGCGTACTAAAAGCCAGTTATCGAAGAAGGCGGTAAAGCCCTCAAAGAGCCATAACATTTCTGTTGGTTGTTCTCTTTGTAGGTCGTAGTGCGTTTGGTAGTCAGCGGGTTTGAGGGCTTTGACATTCCATGTGTGGAAATATTCGTGCGAAAAGAGACCAAGAAGCTGAATGTAACGCTGGCTGACGCGATTATCCGGCTCAGGTAAACAGTCACGAGAAGCCATGAGTAATGTCGATTGGCAATGTTCTAGGCCACCATAGATGTTGCCGCCAAGGTGTAGTAAGAAGGTGTAACGTGGCATGGGGGGAAGGCCACCAAAAAGCATTACGGCTTCGCGACAAACGGTTTGGACATCGCGGCGTAGTCGTTCGTGATCGTAATCCCAAGTCTGTCCGCTAACAACGATATCATGTGGGACGCCACCTGCAGTAAAAGGCATGATGGTGAGCTCATGGGCAAACATCAACGGTGTATCAATCATGTGAGCATAATCGTTAAACCAAAATGCCCCGTCGGTAGCCGTTTGGGCGCCGGCGACTTGCCAACCTGCACGGTGCCCTTCAAGTGCTAGGGTTAGGCGCTGGGGTAAATGCTCCAGTCCTTCAATAGCAAGGCAAGCGCAGCAAGGATTAAAAAATCCGCGTTCATGGTCGAGATAACAACCACGGACGGAAATGTCGCGCGCGTAAATCTCATAGGAAAAGTGTAAAGTATCGCAATTTCCCGGGACGTGCAGGCGCCAACGAGAAGGATTATCAAAAACAAAAGGAATGGGTGTACCATCACGACTACTGACAGTAAGACGCGATAAAAAACGTGCAAAATCACGGCGTGTATAGCTACCAGGTATCCATATAGGAAGATAAAATACAATTTCTGTGGCAGGCGTAACAGGCGCAGTTTGTTGAATTATAAAACGATGGCCACCCGCTGCAGGTGTAACATGGAAAGAAACGGTAGAAGCTGACATAATGACCTCAATCGAATTAAAGCAATACTATCTTACCATTTGCTTAACGCAGTGCTTGAAAAAAGCTTTTACACCACCATTTTATGCAATAGTTGATTGAAGAAGAGCGATGAGCCAACAACACGAATTTGATGCCGAAGCCTTAATTGCTGACCCTGAACTGGAAGAACCACGACAGTACGAAGTTATTATTTTGAACGACGACTACACAACGATGGACTTTGTTATTGATATTTTGATGCGTTTTTTTCATAAGACCTTTACCGAAGCTGAACGTATTATGTATCAAGTACACGAACAAGGCAGTGGGGTATGTGGTATTTATTCACACGAAATTGCCGAAAGTAAAGCGAATCAGGTTATAGAACATGCCCGTAACAACGATTTTCCGCTGTTGTGCGTTTTACGACCACATTAATTGAGGAGAGGAATATATGCTTTCAACGACACTAGAAAAAGCTATTGACCGTGCTTATCACAGTGCACAAAGCGCTAACCATGAATTTCTAACGCTTGAACATCTTCTGCTGTCATTGTTGGATGAGCGTAGTGTTACTGATGCGCTTATGAGCTTTGGCGCTGATCTTGCCAGCTTACGTGAACAGATTAATCGTTATTTGAACGAACATTGTCCGCAGTTTTCACCGGAACAAAATAGCCGTGTAACTCAGCCAACGAGTGCTTTCCAGCGCATGATTCAGCGAGCTGTATTGCATGCACGTAATGCTGGAAAAAAAGAGGTAAGTTGCCTCAATGCTCTAGTGGCTATTATTAGCGAACGCGATAGTTATGCAGCCTATTTCTTGCGCAAACAAGAAATTCAACGTCTTGATTTGGTTAATTACATCTCACATGGTACTGCCCAAGTAGCCAAAGAAAGTGAAGAAACAAAAGAAGAAGAAAACCGCGAAGCTCCTAAAAAATCAGCATTGCAAGAATATGCGGTGAATCTTAATCAGCGTGCGGCGGAAGGGCGTATTGACCCGCTTATAGGACGTAGCCAAGAAATTGAGCGGACAATACAAACGCTTTGTCGGCGTCGTAAAAATAACCCTATTCTGGTGGGGGAAGCAGGCGTCGGTAAAACCGCCATTGCTGAAGGATTGGCAAAAGCGATTGTGGAAGGAGCGGTACCGTCCATATTGGAAAACGCTACGATCTACAGTTTAGATATTGGCGCCCTGCTTGCAGGCACAAAATATCGTGGAGATTTTGAAAATCGTATCAAAGCATTACTAAAAGAAATTCGTAATGTGCCGGATGCAATTCTCTTTATTGATGAAATCCATACAATTATTGGTGCAGGTTCGGCTAATAGCAGCAGTATGGATGCATCTAATTTGATTAAACCAGCGCTTGCAAACGGAGAGTTACGCTGTATTGGTGCGACCACCGATAAAGAATATCGGCAAATATTTGAAAAAGATCATGCGCTGGCGCGACGTTTTCAAAAAGTTGATGTTGTTGAACCCGCCATAGACGATGCAATTGCTATTCTGCAAGGATTGGTACCGCGTTATGAAGCTTTCCACCATATCCATTACAGTAGCGAAGCGATTGAAGCCGCTGTCCGTCTATCAGATCGTTATATAAACGATCGTCGTTTGCCGGACAAAGCGATAGATCTTATTGATGAAGCAGGTGCCCGTCTGCACTTACTCCCAGAAGCCGAGCGTAGTAGCACTATTGATGCCTTAATGATTGAGAAACTGGTTGCTAGTGTTGCTCGCGTGCCAGAAAAAAGTGTGAGTAAGGATGATCGTAATCAGCTTAAAACACTGGAACGAGATTTGAAAACGGTTGTTTTCGGACAAAATGATGCCATTGAACAATTAGCCAGTGCTATCAAGCTGAGCCGTGCCGGATTAAGAGACGTGGAAAAACCTATTGGTAGTTTCCTCTTTACTGGGCCAACCGGTGTCGGAAAAACGGAAGTATGCCGTCAGCTTGCGCATGTTCTGGGTATTAAACTACTGCGTTTTGATATGAGTGAATATATGGAAGCGCATACAGTGAGCCGTCTTATTGGTGCGCCTCCCGGTTACGTTGGTTATGAACAAGCTGGTCTATTGACAGAGCAAATTCTGAAAAACCCTCATGCCGTTCTATTGTTGGATGAAATTGAAAAAGCCCATCCTGATATCATGAATCTGTTACTACAGATTATGGATCATGGTGTGGTAACAGACGCGAATGGTCGGGAAGTAAATTGTCGGAACCTCATCATCGTTCTCACCAGCAATGTTGGCGCTTTTGAAATGGAAAAAAATCGGATTGGTTTTGCAGCCGCTAATAGTAAAGAAAGTAGTGATGCACAAGCAGATACCGCGATAAAACGCTATTT
>JAUMZX010000075.1 GCA_030527905.1 Cardiobacteriaceae bacterium | reverse complement strand
TTGTGGATGTCGGGGTAATGTAAGCGGTTTGGGGACCTTTTGCAAAGGTCTCAGGATTCTTAGTCATGCCAAACGACTATTTCATCCAACGTGGGACGTTCGCGTTCGACGCCTTTCTGTTGCGCTGTTCCAAGAAATATAAACCCTAAAATTTCGTCTTCTTCCCGAACCTGTAAATGCGCCTTGACTTCAGCATGATGTGCTGCCCATGTCGTCAACCAGCAAGCGCTGTAACCCAATGCTGTTGCCGCTAATAGCATATTTTGACAAACCGCCGCTCCAGAAAGCAGTTGTTCGATTGGCGGAATCTGGGTTTGTGTTTGTATACGACTAGACACCATAATCATCAGTGGTGCCGCGCAGACAAAACGCGTCTTCCTCAACGTCAATTCGGCATCTGCATCAGGATTGTTCTTTTGCCAAATAGATAGTAAGACTTCCGCCAATTTTTCTTGCGCTGCTTTACGAAATACATCAAGACGCCATGGATGAAGGTTACCATGGTCAGACACCCGCGTTGCCACTTGTAAAATCTGAGTTAGTTCTGTTGCCTCAGGCGCGGGGTCTGTCAAGAATTGTGGTTTAACAGAGGTTCGATGTAAGAGCGTTTCAAGCGTAGCATTCATGTATGTTCTCCTAAAATGAAATACAAAAAACGCCACAAGCGTGGCGTTTGAATAGGCTGATGGCTAAACGTATCAACCACCGAGATGCAGCAATTGCCAAAGAATCGCGACTAAGGCAATAACCAAAGCAATCCCGCCAATCACAATAGAAATGGTGGCACGTCGATCGCTTTCGGCCAAACGGCGTTGTAAGTGAACCACCTCTTTACGCTGGCGCTCCATGTCTGCAGAAGCGTCTGCTTTGCTCGTATCCGCTTCTTTCTGCGCTTTTTCCTGCGCCAGCGACAGTTGTCTTTCCAATGCATCGATACGACGTGTGATTTCTGTTGTATCTACATACGTTACCGCGAGTGGAATATGCGGTTGTGCTACGGGAGGTACGGCAGCAGGTGCAACATAAGATGGGGTAAAGGCAGAAAATTCACCCTCTTCTGCCACTACATGATGAGGAGGTGCGACTTCAGTCGCAGTAACAACTGGCGATGGCGTAACCATAGGTTGATGAACAGGCTGCGGCGCTGGACGTACACGTTCACGCAATGCCGACAATAAGTGATCCAGTCGGCTAGCATCGGCTGGCTTCGGTAAATATCCCGTTGCACCAGCATCACGCGCTTTCTGCCGCGCTTCTTCTGAGATATCGCCTGAATACATAATAACTGGTAAATCATGTGTTTCCGGATCGGCGCGTAATCTTGCCAAACCTTCATAGCCGTCCAAATCGGGCATCATAATATCCATAAAAACGATATCGGGCAGCGTGTGGCGTGCAATCCAGCTTTCGCCATCAATAACTCCTTCGGCCTCTGCCACTTCAATATCATATTTAGCTAGCAGACGCTTCAAAGTAAGGCGTGCCAGACGGGAATCATCCACAATCAGAGCGGTTTTTAGCATATCAATATTTCCTGTCGTCCATAAAATGAAACGGCCGCATTGTATCACCAACCGCCGCATTCGCGCATAGAAACCAGCGTATTTCCAGCAACAATAAAATGATCCAGCAAACGAATTTCCATTAACCGTAGCGCCGCATCAATTTGTTGGGTTATCTCACGATCATCTTGGGAAGGATGGTGGCTACCTGCCGGATGGTTATGCACAAGGATGACAGCAGCAGCACTATGATGCAAAGCGCTGGCAAAAAGACTGCGTACTGGCACAGCAACCATGCCAGCCGTTCCGGTTGCCAAGCGTTCAAAGGCAATAAACCCATGCTTCTGATTAAGAAACAATACGCCAAAAGATTCGAGCGATTGTCCTTTAAATTGCATCATCAAATATTCGCGCACATCATCTGGAGAAGCGAAAGACCACGAGGAATGACGCATTTCCTCCGTCATGAAACGCCTCGCCAATTCAGTTACAGCAAGGATTTCCGCGATTTTTGCCTTGCCTAAACCTTTTATCGCCTGTAAATCAGCAGGACGACTATTGAATAGTCCCACTAATCCGCCCCGTACTTGTAGTAAATCGCGGGCAAAATCCAGCACATTTTTTCCCTTATTGCCAGTGCGTAACAAAACCGCTAATAGCTCATGATCGGTAAGCGAGGCTGCGCCTGCGCGTAACATCCGTTCGCGCGGCATATCATGCGTTGAGTTTGGTATCCCTTCCATTACAATATCCGTTTTTTGATTTGAGGCCATTATGGCGCAAAACATTCTTATTGGCATCTGCGGAGGCATTGCGGCCTACAAGATTCCTTTTTTAATACGTCTGTTAAAAAAACGGGGAGATGATGTTCGTGTCGTGATGACGTCGCACGCCCAGTCTTTTGTTACCCCGACAACGCTACAAGCACTGACAGGCGAAATGGTACGTAGCGACCTATTTGATACCAGCGCTGAACAGGGCATGGGACATATCGAACTGGCACGTTGGGCAGACAAATTCATCATTGCGCCTGCCAGTGCCAACACATTAGGAAAACTAGCGCAGGGTATCGCTGATAATCTACTGACCACACTTTACTTGGCGACAAACGCTCATATCTATCTTGCCCCCGCTATGAATTGCCATATGCTGGCACATCCAGCCGTACAGAATAATCTCGCCATCTTATCTGCCCGTGCCAAACATACCATTATCCCGAGCGAGTATGGCGAACAAGCGTGTGGCGATTACGGCGCTGGTCGCTTACCAGAAGCAGAAACCTTGTTGCACTGGCTTAATCTTGAGACCACTACACAGGATTGGCATGGGATACGGCTCACCTTAACTGCTGGCCCGACACGTGAGGCCATCGACCCTGTACGTTACATCAGTAACCATAGTTCAGGAAAGATGGGTTACGCGCTGGCCACAGCGGCAGCACAACGCGGTGCAGACGTTACCCTCGTCAGCGGACCGACCGCCCTCCCCTGCCCAACCGGCGTACGCCGTTTGGAGGTTGATACTGCCGAAGAGATGCTTACGGCGTCGCTGGCGCATCCGGGCGACATCTTCATTGCAGCTGCCGCTGTCGCGGATTACCGCGTTGCAACACCGTTCACACAAAAAATGAAAAAACAAGGCGACAAAAATCTACAACTGCAACTCGTGCAAAACCCTGATATCGTGGCCACCATTGCTGCTCTTAGCGACAACCGACCTTTCGTGGTAGGCTTTGCCGCGGAAACGGAAAAACTTACCGCACATGCCAAAGACAAACTGACAAGAAAAAAACTCGATCTCATCGTTGCTAACGATGTTAGTGAAGGCGTTTTCGGCGCTGATGACAATACAGTAACCCTTATCAGTACCAACACAGAAATCGAGCTGCCGCGACAAAACAAAACCTCACTGGCAGATAACCTGCTCACCCATATCCTTAGCGCTTATACTCAATGGAACCCATCTTATGCAAGCACTTAATCTCAAAATTCTTGATCCTCGTATCGGTAACAGCATTCCACTCCCAACCTATGCCACAGATGGTAGTGCCGCCATGGATCTACGCGCAGTTTTCGATACAGACAGTTTGACCATCAATCCCAATGAAACCATACTTATTGGAACAGGTATCGCCATTCACATTAAAAACCCAGCTTATTGCGCCTTAATACTTCCACGCTCTGGTCTGGGCCACAAGCATGGCTTAGTCTTAGGAAACACCATCGGCCTCATTGACAGTGATTATCAAGGAGAGCTTAAAATCTCGACGTGGAATCGCAGTAACAGCGCTTACACCATTACATTAGGAGAACGTATTGCCCAGCTTATCATTCAACCCGTCATTCGCCCGCAACTTAACATCGTCAACCATTTTGGAGACAGCAGCCGAGGCGAAGGCGGATTTGGTCATACTGGCAACCACTAAATATAGGGTATGACGTGGCTCTGGTGAAATGCAGATATGCCAATCGTGTTATACTCACGCGCCCCAAAAACTCTCTACTGACCTTACTCTCATTTACATCACGAGCAACACTATGAATAGACGGGATTTTATGGCTGCTAGCGTTATCGGCGCAGCAACACTTACAGGAAAAGCCTTCGCACAGGATAGCAATGTACAACCTACGGATGCCGATGCTCACAGCTTTGGAAGAGTTATCACCTTGGCGCAAGAGCGCTCCCAAAGTCCAGACAAAATCGACCAGTTCAAATTTAGCGGTGCCTTTACTGATCTGACGTACGACCAATATCGAGGTATCCGTTTTCGCCGCGAGGCCGATCCGATTCATAGCGGTAATTCACAATTTGGACTTGACCTATTACCCCCGGGTTTTTTCTTCAAAGAGCGGGTACGCATCTTCTTGGTCAAAAAAGGCAAAGCAGAAGAAATTCTCTTTGACCCTGCAAGCTTTGATTTCGACCCAAACCAATTCGATAGCAGTAAACTCGAATTTAACGATGATATGCGCAAAGGACTAGGGTGGTCTGGATTCCGTTTGCGTTATCCTATAAATTCCCCTGACTATATGGACGAATTTGCCGTCTTCCAAGGTGCAAGTTACTTTCGCGCCATCGCGCGCGATACCCTTTATGGGTTATCTGCACGCGGTCTCGCGCTTGGCACAGGCGGGCCGGGAGGCGAAGAATTTCCTCGTTTCACCCAATTTTGGATATACCAACCGGAAGCTAATGATCGTAGCATCCGCCTAGATGCGCTTTTAGAAAGCGAGTCTTTGACCGGCGCTTACACGATGGAAATTATTCCGGGAGCAGAAACCGTATTCATAATAAAATCAAGTCTTTTCCCACGTAAAGACATCCAGCATTACGGCATTTCCCCTCTCACATCCATGTACTTCTTCAGTCCAAGCCGTCGCGCTGCTGTAAACGACTATCGCAACGCCGTTCACGATAACGACGGACTCGCTATGTATACCGGCGCAGAAGCACGCTTATGGCGTCCACTGAGTAACCCGCAAACCTTACAATTCTCAGCCTTTATGGACGATAATCCAAAAGGATTCGGATTGCTCCAAAGAACCCGTAACTTCGATAACTTCCAAGACGCCGAAGCACGCTATGACAAGCGTCCTTCCGCATGGATTACCCCTCGAGGCAATTGGAATAAAGGTAGCGTTTCACTTGTTGAAATCCCTGTTAGTAACGAATTTAATGACAATATCATTGCATTTTGGAGCCCTAACGAAGCGCTCAAAGCAGGACAACGCCATGATTTCGCCTATGACCTAACATGGTCGCAGTCCGGACCAGAATTTTCAGGACGCGCTCGCATCATTGGTACACGTAGTGGAGCAGCGGTTAATAACCCTGAACTATTCACCTTTGTCGTCGACTTTGCCGTCACGGAAGGCAGCGCCCCCCTAGACCCTGACACACTCAAACTCATCACCAACGCCAATGTAGGTGAGATTCGAGGCGCTCATCTTGTTCGCCTACCCGATAGTGGAAAACTACGTGCTGCGTTTGACTATCTGCCAAAGAATAACAGCATGGCTGAATTACAATTGCGACTGACTGATGCACAAGGCGTACCTGTTGCAGAAAGCTGGTTTTATCGCTGGGTTCCACTATGAAAACACCCGCCGTACCACCGGAAGCGCCACTCAACATGCGCGTACAGTCCCTGCGTAAAGCGCCGGGACGACCGCCCATATTCGTTTCATGGCGTACCCATATTGCGCGTTTCATCGCATTTGGCGGTGCACTTGCCATTGGTAGCCTAGGAACTTGGCATATGTTGAAGGCACTCGGTGATGGTCGCAGTACACTACTACAATATATCCTGCTCATCTTTTTTGCGCTTACTTTCTACTGGGTTGCGTTCTCCACCACAACCTGTCTTGCCGGATTTCTACCATTACGTCGTCCCAAAACGACACTCAATCCAGAAGGCGGAAAAATTGCGCTGGTGATGCCTGTTTATGGCGAAGATCCCGCGATGACGCACGCTGCCCTTTTGGCAATGGCTCAAGAGATAAGCAAAACGGCAATTGCTAGCCGTACAGAAATTTTCATCATCTCCGACACACAAAAAACAGATGCTTGGTTAGGCGAAACCACTGCATTACAAACCTTACGCGAACAGTCTCCCCTTCCCGTATGGTATCGCCGCCGCGCGGAAAATATTGGTCGTAAATCGGGCAACGTTGAGAACTTTATTCGACGTTGGGGCGGACGTTATGATTATATGGTTATGCTGGATGCTGATAGCCTCATGACAGCAGAAACCTTAGTCGAAATGACGGCGCGCATGGATGCTGACAACAGACTCGGCTTACTACAAACCATGCCTCGCCTTATCGGTGGCACATCGCTACTCGCACGAGCTATCCAGTTTGCAGGGGCAATGTATGGCCCCATCGTGGCGCGCGGTGTTGATGCATGGCAAGGCGAAGATGGTAACTACTGGGGACACAATGCCATCATTCGCGTGCGAGTATTTGCTGAAAGCTGCGGATTACCGATTCTACGAGGCCGCAACCCAATCGGTGGGCACATCCTAAGCCATGACTTTGTTGAGGCAGCTTTACTCCGCCGTGCTGGCTGGCATGTCCGTATGGATCCTGATCTTGAAGGTAGCTTCGAAGGATTACCCCCAACCTTAGACGACCTTGTTGGTCGTGAACGCCGCTGGGCGCAAGGCAACATGCAACATCTGGGAATTATACTCACGAAAGGACTGCGCTGGCCAAGTCGTATTCATTTCCTAATAGGCATTGCCAGCTATATTATGAGCCCTATCTGGCTAACTATGTTGATTGTCGGTACAGGCATCACCGCACAAACCTTATTCACCAAGCCTAAATATTTCACCAGTGCCCGTCAGCTGTTCCCTGATTGGCCAACCTTTGATTCACAACGCATGCTCTGGTTATTTTTCGCTGCACTCAGCCTATTGTTGCTCCCCAAATTTGTGGGTTGGCTCCGTATCATGCTTAGCAACAAACGCCGCCGTGCTTTTGGGGGCGGATTTACCGTCTGTAAAGGATTCATCATAGAGCTCATCATCTCAACCCTATATGCACCGTTGTTGATGCTGATTCAAACGCGCCACGTGATTGACATCTTTCTTGGACGCGATAGCGGTTGGCGTACACAAAACCGCGAAGGCATGCTCATGCCTTGGAAAGATGCCATTAAACGTAACCTAATTTACGTATTCATCGCAGCCATCATGCTGGCTGGTCTCATCTGGCAGGCGCCAAACCAAATCATTTGGCTATCCCCTATCATTATCGGGCTATTCCTCTCACCATGGCTTTCACGTCATAGCGGAAATAGCCGCCTTGGATTATGGCTAGCCAGAAAAAAAGTTTTGCTTATCCCTGAAGAAATCACTCCCCCGACTATTGCTAATGCAGCTGAACACGATAGCGAATACTTTAAAACATGTCGTGCCCACCGTTTTATTGAACTAGGACGCAACCGCGCGATTGCCGAAAGTCATATCGCCGCATTAGACTCACAGGCGACACAAAGTACAAAAATACGCCTATTAAACATTACGGCCAAAGCCAAACTACAAGAGGCGCGGCATTATCAGGAAGCGCTGAAATTTCTCACACCACAAGAAGCCTTGTGTGTTGCGGGTTCTCCTGAACTTATCCATATGCTCCTAAACCTACCTGAATAAACTATGCAAACCTTGCTCCTGCATCATAGTGGCCCGCTCGGCGGTATTCTTGAGCAAAGCCCACAATATGAAATCGTTGAACTGCGCTTACGCGCCGGAAACGAAATTCCTCCCTACCAATACCCTGCAGCCATCGTACTTTTAACCTTAAGTGGTAGCGCGGAAATACGCAGTAACGGGGAAAGTGCAGCTCTTACACCAGATCACATCATTACCCTTGAGCCGCAGGAAATCCATACCATCCGCGCAACCGCTGATAACACTCATATCATAGCTATAAAAAATCTGACCAGCGCTGCATAAGTCTGTTCCATAAAGAGAGTATTTACCTTCGCTAAAAAGATCGCACGGCCCCGATTTAATCATTATGTGGGAACAACTATTTTTCGTACGCATATAAAGCTGATGAAACAACAGAAGGACTGAAAAATAAAAGCGTTCCGAGTCTGCTACTCGCCTACATAGATATTCCTATAACATTCATGACAGACCGACTTTAATCCATCGTATTAACAATAGATAAGGCAGAGAAAAATAAACGATACATATATAGGCAATTATCAATAACAAGCCGTATCTAAAAAGATACGGCTTGATTTAACGACTAGCTGTATTGTGAGTTAAGGTTTTATCCTGTAATAGTACTGTTTAATGCGCCGAGAAGCCTTGGTCTGTCAAAGAAAACTTTTCAACATCAAAGCCCATCTGTTTTAATCCTGCACGAGCATCATTAGGGAGGCATTGATCTTTGCTGTATCGCCAGATTTCAGGGTTTCTTGATACAACTCATATTGCAATGCTGCGAACCATAACATAGCTTCCGCGGCAGTCTGTTTCTCACTGTCGCTCAGTTCAGCAATCGTTGTATCCTGTGCATAATACTCCAGTATTTGTTGATAAACCGCTTGGTTTTGTGCCGACGTACTTTCCGTCCCATGAACGATATCCCAGTTCACTAACAGCCAGTAAGCGGTGGCCGTCACCAAACTATCACGTGGAAACCCCATTTTCTCTAATACCGACCAAGTCACGGCAGGCAAATCGGTCTGTTGTAGATGCGCGCAATGCCTCTGCTGTATTATCATTCATTCCCCCTGTAGCCCTTCTCAACATCAGCAAACGCTCAATCACATCCGTACGCACTTGCTCAGAAGTCGCTGCACTCGCTTTATATAAACCGACTTGCGTATTTTGCGATGTGGTTGTTGACTGGTTTTGTTTTGACGAGGGTATGCTTAACAATGAACCACCAATACCTTGCAAAGCTTGACGGGCTTCTGCATCAAACATCTCGTTTTGACTCCAAGAGAGAAGTGCCATAACCAAACAAACAGTCAAAAGCCAACGTTTCATAATGGTTCTCCGTGGTGTTGAAAAAGCGCACGATAGTATAAGTTTTGTCACAAACAGATTAAAAAACAGATACACAGTTTCTACCCGCTCTGTAATGGCATGAAAATTGAGACCTTTGCAAAAGGTCGCCAAACCGCTTACATTACCCCGACATCCACAACTCAAACAACATCCCCATAAGCA
>JAUMZX010000074.1 GCA_030527905.1 Cardiobacteriaceae bacterium | reverse complement strand
GGCATCCATGCAAAAAGGAAAAGTGTAAACAACGCGATTAATTCTTACAGTTTATGTTTACACAAATAGCAGTTTCTGTATCCAACAAATCAGAGATACGAATAATCAACTTTATTGTAGGTGATTGAAATTAAATAAACTCTAATCACTGAAAGCGATGAGAAAAATAATTTTTAAATGTTCTTTAAAAATTCATCCTCTTAACGCTGTTTTTAATTTATCAAGCTCTTATGGTGCTTATTTCAATAAGAAGAACAGGATGATGCTATCTATGTCGCAAAAAGACAAATCTTTGTCATGAGGTAACAGGCGACATAACGTTCCTATCTGTAAAGTTATGCTAAACAATAGCAGTGACGGGAGGTCCGCGTATGTCTAGCATCAGCTTTAGTCGGAAACGTCGTATTTATCGCGTATTAAGTAAGCGTTTAGCGAATGCCGACTTGATTCCCGCTCAGCAAAAATGGACGTGGTATAACATTTTTGCTTTTTGGATGTCCGATGTGCATAGTGTTGGTGGTTATATTTTTGTAGGCACATTGTTCACGTTAGGACTTACTTCGTGGCAGATATTTATTGTATTAATTGCCGGCATTTGGGTGGTCATGTTATTGGCCAATCTGATTGCCCAGCCTAGTCAGGCGAGTGGTGTACCTTACCCCGTCATTGCGCGTATGCCGTTTGGGGTATATGGCGCTAATATTCCTGCGATATTACGCGGTATTATTGCTATTGTTTGGTATGGCATTCAGATATATTTAGCTTCTGTCGCGCTGGCAATTATCTTACTGAAATTCTTCCCTGCGCTTGCAGCGTGGCAGGACTATTCTTTTCTCAATCTGTCTTATCTCGGTTGGTTTAGCTTCATGTTGATGTGGAGCATGCAAACCGCGCTTTTTTTGATGAAAATGCAGGCAATTAAAGTATTTCTGGATTGGTCAGGGCCAGCTGTTTATGTCGTTATGTTTTTATTGATGGCTTGGATTGTTCACCGTGCTGGCTGGGCAAACATCAGCTTTAGTCTGGCGACACAAGAGCTTTCTTTGGGACAGACGATTATTGAAATGCTGGTTGGGATGTCGCTGATTATTAACTATTTTGCAGGACCAACACTGAATTTTGGTGATTTCTCGCGCTATTGTAAAAGTATGCGAGAGGTGCGACGCGGTAATTTTTGGGGGCTACCGGTCAATTTCACTGCTTTCTCCATGATTGCTATAGTCACGATTAGTGGAACGCCGGCAGCTTTTGGGCAGGTAATTGAAGATCCATTAAAAATCGTTGCGCACGTAGACAATGTAACGATTGCTTTGCTATTAACGTTTACTTTCGTTACCGCGACGGTAGGGATTAATATTGTTGCTAACCTCGTTTCAGCGGCGAATGATATTTCAAATATCTATCCGAGAAAGATTAGCTGGCGCAAAGGCGGCATGATTGCAGCTTTGGTTTCTACGCTTATTACGCCATGGAATTTGTATAACTCTCCAGAGATTATTCACTATACCATCGATATTCTTGCCGCAACCATAGGCCCTATGTACGGTATTTTCTTAGTTGACTATTACATAGTAAAAAAGAGGCAGATTCATGTGACGGATTTGTTCAACGATTCGCCGGAAGGACGTTATTGGTATAAAGGCGGTATTAATGGAAATGCGGTCAAAGCGCTTATACCCGCATCATCCGTGAGCATGCTTTGCGTCATTCTGTCGGGTTTTGAGACGTTTGCTGATAGTGAAGTGTTGAAGGTGTTGAGTAACTTTTCACTGTTGGTTGCCATGTTAATTAGTGCGCTGCTTTATTATCGTTTTGCGCCCTCTGGGCACGCCGGAAAGAAATAATTGAGCCTGTTTTGTATATAGCTTCCGCATTTGCGGTGAACGATGTGAGGTTTTTATTCATAATAGCAGGGCTCTTGATAACCTAAAATGATTTGCGGAGAGGAAAGAGAAGCCTTTGTTTTGATATGTAGCATTAACCATGTAGCGTTATGGTTTAGCGGAGTAAGCGTACGGAGAGATAAAGTAAAAACGCCTGTTGTCTGACAGGCGTTTTATTTTTAGGTTCTGTTTTTCATCTAGCGTTGATTATGACGGATTAAAGTCACTATTTTATAGAAACGCCTAGCGACAAGGTGGCAGTGGCTTTAAGTAACATGCTCGAATCCAGTCAACGTTTTTGCAGCGCTATCTGCTTTATATGGATACGAGAAGTTGATGTTCACTGTTATCCATGCATCATTAAAAAAGAACTTATCATTTAGGCATTTTGTTGTTTCAGAACAGCTTGTATGCCAGCGTTAGCATCAATACGGGCATAGTAAGGTTCCAAGTTTGCATAAGCGGATAGATCGATTTTCAGGCCTTTCGCCCAACGTAAAGTGGTATAGACGTACACATCTGCAATGCTAAGCGGACCCGCTAAGTAATCTTGTGATGCCAGTGCATCATTGATAATGCCGAACAATCGCACGATAGCTTCACGACCTTTGTTTGCCAGCGATTGTTGTGCCGCTTCGCCATCAACAAAACGTGCCGCTCCGAAGACGAAGCTAAATTGTCGGTGTAAATCAGCATTTGCAAAAACCAGCCATTGCCGCGCCTTTGCTATAGTTTTTGTATCGTCTGAACCGTAGATATGAGCTACGGGGGCGAGATCATGAATATAATCAATAATGGCAACGTTTTGAGTAAGCGTCCAGTCGCCATCTTCTAATAATGGCACCTGTCCCATGGGGTTCAGTTTAAGGTAGGCAGGTTCTTTGATACTGGTTTTGCTTTCTGCTTTCGCTTGGTAAGGCAGTCCAGACCATTCCAATGCAACATGGGGGACGAAAGCGCAGCTACCGGTGAAATAATGCAGTATAAGCATGGTGTTCTCCTGTTTATGATTGAGATGCACGATATGTGCAGCCTTGTTATAGCAAAAAATAGAGGGCTATCCAAGACAGTGCTATCTCAATATTTTTTCCTATTTTTCCCTTTTACTATCCTATCCAATGGGTAGGCGCTGATCGTGATTTTTCTCTTGGCACGCAAAGATATTCGCTTGTCACGAGCGGCTATTAGGTTCGTTACATTGCGAGCGTATATTCCTCTTCGACAAGTTGTTTGTCAGTTCAATCAAACAGGAAAGGAGAGAAAAATGCCTGGTTATCCTGAAGGTCTATTAAAAAACCGTTCCGTTGTTAAACATGGCAATTTTGCCTTTATTACACCGGAAGGGCGGGTGATTAATACGATTCCCGGTCTAACGGATTGCAAGATGACGATTCTTGCTACACCTAAAATGGGGGCAAGCTTTGTTCAACTGATTGGGACATTAGGGTCCAATGCCAAAAGTACGATCACTTATGGTGCTAAGCCGCACGAAGAATCATTTATTTATTTACTGGATGGCGCAACTGAGTTGAAAGTTAAGGTAGGCGATAAGAGCGAAGTCATCAAACAGGGGGGATATGCCTATGCTCCTCCTGGTGTTGGCATTGACTTTGAAAATGTGAACCATCAGGAAGGCCGCATTCTGCTTTATAAACAACGTTATGTTGAGCATCCTACAGGAATGAAACCTTATGCGGTTTTCGGCAATGTCAACAATATTGAATGGGCAGATTACGACGGTATGGCCAATGTTCATATTAAAGACCTGCTACCAATTGAAGAAGCATTCGATATGAATATGCATATTCTCAGCTTTGATCCAGGTGCTAGCCACAACATCATTGAAACCCACGTTCAAGAACACGGGGCGTATGTGTACGAAGGACAAGGTTGCTATTTGCTGGATGAAGATTGGTATCTGATTCAAGAAGAAGACTTTATTTGGTTCGGACCTTATTGCAAGCAGGCTTCTTATGCTGCTGGGCGTGGACCATTCAGTTATATCTATTCCAAAGATTGTCATCGTGACGTGGAAATCTGAGCAGATTTTTCCATACCTAGATAACGCTGTTGATTTAAAGAAAGGAAAATATTATGGCACTCGATAAAAACTTTAAAACCCTAGATATTCGCGAAACGTTAGCTGAAACCGGTATGAAAGGGCGCAACATTACCTTCCTTGATGATTTCAGCCGAAACCAACTCCTCTCGTTATTCCGCTCAGCAGAAATGTTAGAGCCGTTTTTACGCACGGGACTCAATTTACTGCATGGAAAAGTGCTTTACACGTTGTTCTTCCAGCCTTCTACGCGTACCCGTTGCAGCCATGAAGATGCCATGCTGCGTCTTGGGGGTAGTGTTATTACTGAATCCGACCCGTTACACAATTCTTCTGTTGCGAAGAACGAAAGTCTTTATGACTCTCTACGTGTAACCTCAGAATATGCGGATGTTATCGTGATGCGTCACCCTGATGATAAAGAAGCGCTAGGTGCATTAGAGCAGTTGGGTGAATATGTATCACCTGTTATCTCAGGTGGTTATGGTCACGTTACGCACCCAACCCAAGGTCTGCTTGATAGTTACACCTGCTGGCGCGCTTTTGGCGATCTAGCTAGTACCACTATTGCGATTGCAACGCCAGACTTATCGCGGGCGCGTTCTGGACAATCTTTTGCCTTGGCCTTAGCTGCCATGGGCGCAAAAATCATTTATACCGGTACAAGCGAGCTACGCACGCCTGAAATCGTACGTAACAAACTCACGGCGATGGGGGCAAATTTTGAAGAGCATTTTGACCTCACCGTGAAGCAAAATGAAGAACTCTATGCAGATAAAGGCGTTGACCTTATCTATCTACCTGGTTGCTCTGTGAAGAAAGACGATCCAAATCGCGAAGATTTCATGAAAACGATGGCGCAATACTACGTTTCTCTAGAAATGTTGCAAAATATCAAGAAGAAAACCGGCAAAGTGGTTGGTGTGCATCACTCATTACCACGTAATCCGGGTGAATTTGATTTTGGTATCGACAATACGGAACATCAACTGTATTTCCGTGCAATTGGTTTTTCCGTTGCAGTACGTATGGCGCTACTGGCGGCGGTGGTCGGTATGAACTGATCTTTATTTTGTTCGTCGTTGCCACAGGTTTGTGGCAACGGCCCCAAATTTTGTAGGAGAACAATCATGTCAGCAAATCCGCCGGAAACTACGGCAAAGAAAAAATTCAAAATGCCCGATATTTACATCGTGCTGGTGCTGTTCATCCTCGTTGTGGCAGCATTAACCTATATCGTTCCCGCAGGTCAGTATGAGCGTGAAACGGTTCAAACCGCGCACGGCATGCAGACGATGGTGGTAAAAGACACTTATCACACCATTGAGCAGCATCCCGTAAACTTCATGGATCTGGTAACCGCGATTCCCGATGGTTTGAAACGTGCCGCTGGCATCGTCTTTCTGACTTTCATGGTTGGTGGTTGCATGGGGCTCATTAAGCGGGCAGGTCTCATTGATATGGGGGTACAAAACCTGAACCGTGTCGTTGGTGATAAAGGATTTTTGGTTATCCCTATCCTAATCAGCGTATTTACCGGTCTAGCTGCCTTCATTGGTGTGCCTGAGCTATCGCTGGCCTATCTGCCCGTGCTACTTCCGCTCTTTTATCGGCTAGGGTATGACGGCATGACGGCAACCGCAGTATCTCTACTCGGACCCTGTATGGGCTTTACCTTCGGTCTTACCATTCCGGGCTCTGTCGGGGTTGGACAACAAATTGCACAGTTGCCGATATTCTCTGGTTCTGGTTTCCGCGCGATTATCTTAATTATCGTGCTTGCCATTACGATCATATATGTCATGCGCTATGCCGCTAAAATCAAAGCCGATCCTACAAAGAGTCTTACATTTGATACTGATCAGGAAATGCGCGCCATTATTGCGGCAGAAGATGCTGAAAAAGGCGAGATGGTCTTCACGGTACGGCAGAAATATGCGGGTATCTCTTGTTTCATCATGTTCCCGATAGCAATTGCCCTGATTCTGATAAAAAATCTAGGTTTTGAAGCCATAGGAGGTTTGTTCCTCATCATTGGTATCGTGGCTGCCGCCGTTGCTGGTAAAAAACCGCAACAAATTTGCGATGATGTGAATGCAGGGATGCGCGATATGATGGTTGCTGCGCTCTTGTGTGGTGTTGCCAGTGCGATTGCCGTTGTTATGGACAAAGGCATGATTACCGACACAATTGTTTATTGGCTAGAAAGCGCGACCCGCTCCGTTCCGCAAGAAGTTACCGCGATTACTATTTTCTGGGAGCAATCTCTCTTTAACTTCTTGATTCCCGGGGCAACCGCATTGACCGTTCTGACCATGCCAATACTGTCTCCATTGGCCGACCTCTTGTCCATTGATCAACAAACGGTGGTTTCTGCTAATGCGTGGGGCGGTCAGCTGACTGATATTTTCTTCCCAACATCAGGATTCTTTGTTGCAACACTGGTTATTGCCAAAGTCGAGTTTGGGAAATGGATCCGCTTCTACACACCGTTAATGCTGGTATTAGGCGGCGTTGCTTGTGTAGCGCTCTATATCATGCAAAGCATGGCGGGCGGAAGTTAAGTTGTCTCGAAGACGTGCGGGACAGGGAGTCTCTGCCCGCACCTCTCCGACACGGTAAACAGATATGTAACAGCTTTCCTTATTAGCGCACACATTTTATCGTTGAATTCATGGCTGGCGCGGGAAGCGTGTCGCGCCAGCACCAAACCCCACAATATCCATTCAATCTAGGAGCAACACTATGTATGACAAAATTATTCGTCAAGGTATGCTCGTACTACCAGACCGTTGTATCACTGCCGATCTCGCCGTTAAAGACGGCAAAATAGCCTCCATTGCCCCGCAAATAGATGCCGCTGCGCGTGACATCATAGATGCGAGCGGATGTTACGTTTTGCCCGGTATGGTGGATATACATATGCATATCTCTGAACCGGGGCGAACCGAATGGGAAGGATACCTCACGGGCACTCAGGCCATGGCAGCAGGCGGAACAACGGCTTTTGCTGAAATGCCACTGAATACGATTCCTGCCACGATGGATCTTGACAGTTTGAAAGTAAAACTAGAAGCGGCCAAAGATCAATGCTATGTCGATTATGCGCCAATAGGCGGATTACTCCCATGGAATCGGGCAGATTTAAAACCGCTATCAGAAGCAGGCGTCGTTGCCTTCAAAGCCTTTGTTGCAACCTGTGGTAGCGGCAAACCTGGCGATTTTAAAAATGTGGATGATTACGAGCTTTATTCCGGTATGCAAGTATTGGCTCAAACCGGAGACTTGCTCA
Organism: Cardiobacteriaceae bacterium; assembly: GCA_030527905.1. Lineage (GTDB taxonomy): Bacteria > Pseudomonadota > Gammaproteobacteria > Cardiobacteriales > Cardiobacteriaceae > Cardiobacterium. Next base: position 1,962 of record JAUMZX010000074.1, on the reverse strand, counting down.
TCGTTCACTGCGAAAATGCTTCCATTACAGACAAGCTGGGAGAACTGGCGCAGGCAGAAGGCAAAAAACAGTTGTCAGAATACGTTGCGAGCCGGCCGGTATTTACAGAAGTGGAAGCGGTACGTCGCGTTTTACTATTAGCCAAAGAAACGGGCTGCCGTATTCATATTGCCCATTGTAGTTGTCCAGAAGCGGTGGAAGCAGTTTTAGAAGCACAGGCTGAAGGCGTGGATGTCAGTTGTGAATCCTGCCCACACTATTTCCTATTTTCCACAGAAGATCTAGATGGCATTGGCAATAAAGCCAAATGTTCACCTCCTATTCGGGATAGGCGCAATCAAGCACGGATGTGGGAATTACTAGAAGCGGGGGTATTGCCCATCGTAGGTTCCGATCACTCTCCTTGCACGCCAGACCTGAAAGAGGTTGACGATGCCTTCAAAGCTTGGGGCGGTATTAGTGGTTGCCAGAACAGTGTTGATGCAATGTTTGATGCCGCTGTGAAAAAACGCAACATTAGCCCTGTCACCCTCATGCAGGCATTGGCAACACAGCCAGCCAAACGCTTCAGATTGGCAGATAAAGGTGAGCTTGCTTTAGGCAAAGATGCCGATATTGTCATCCTTGACCCAAACCAACATTACACCGTACGAGCCGAAAACCTTTATTACAAAAATAAATTTAGCGCCTATGAAGGGTTCGAAATTGGTTGCCGCGTCACTCATACATTTGTACGAGGCAATCTGGTGTATGCGCTAGGTAAAGGCATTATTGGCGCACCACAAGGCGTCCGTATGCGTGTTGCGAAATAAGCGTCCATTGGCTTACTCAATCTATTTCAAGGAAAAAATATGAAAATTGTTATAGCGTTAGGTGGGAACGCGTTATTAAAGCGCGGTGAACCGATGACTTCAGAAAATCAACGTGCTAACGTCAAGACTGCCTGCGAACAGATTGCCCGTGTGTATGATGGCAACCAACTGGTTATCACGCACGGTAATGGACCGCAGGTCGGACTATTGGCGCTACAAAATAATGCCTATAAAGAAGTGCCGATGTATCCATTGGATGTTTTGGGCGCGGAAACCGTCGGTATGATTGGTTATATGATTCAACAAGAATTATCCAATGCCGTCCCAAGAAGCGCGTCGATCGCTACAGTATTAACACAAGCCCAAGTGGATCCTAAAGATCCTGCTTTCGCGGCACCGAGCAAACCGGTTGGCCCTGTTTATAGTAAAGAAGAAGCTGAAAGAATTGCAGTAGAAAAGAACTGGACAATGGCGCCAGATAATGACAAATATCGTCGCGTAGTTGCGAGCCCTAAACCAATTAATATCTATGGATTACGGCCACTGAAGACACTCATTGAAGCGGGCTACATCGTTGTTTGTGGCGGCGGTGGCGGCATCCCGACTTGGGTTGATGAAAAAGGCAAGCAACATGGCGCGGAAGCGGTAATTGATAAAGACCTCGCGACGGCTTTGTTAGCCAGCTTAATTGATGCCGATCTGTTTGTTATTGTCACTGATGTTGATGGAGCATACCTTGATTGGGGAACCCCACAACAACGCCGTATCGCGAGTTCCGACCCAGCATCTATTGCTGAATTTGGTTTTGCCAAAGGTTCTATGGGACCAAAAGTAGAAGCGGCTATCAATTTTGCTCATGCGACTGGTAAAGATGCCGTTATTGGTGCACTCGCTGATATTGAACAAATTGTTGCGGGTAAAGCAGGAACACACGTGAGCTGCAATGCTAAAGGTGTTACTTACGCCTAATAGAGAAAAGTCGTATTGATATCAATCCGCCAACTATCGCCTATGTTTTGCTGAGGAACATAGGCGATTTCATGTTAAAAGCCGATAGCGGCGTTTCTCAACATAATCTGAGACCTTTGCAAAAGTCCCCAAACCGCTTACATTACCCCGACATCCACAACTCAAACAACATCCCCATGAG
>JAUMZX010000073.1:6923-9370 GCA_030527905.1 Cardiobacteriaceae bacterium | reverse complement strand
GAAGCTGCTCATGGGGGATGTTGTTTGAGTTGTGGATGTCGGGGTAATGTAAAGCAGTTTGGGGACCTTTTGCAAAGGTCTCAAACTGTGTCTATATAAATCTCTAACTAGGAGCAGTAGGGTTATTGAGGAAATTTGTAGTATACAACCTCATTCCAATATGCCTTTCTAGGTTAATTATTTAATAATAATATCCTTCTAAGGCCCCTTAAAAGTTAGTGTAAATAACCATCTAAAAAATAAAAAATTTCATTTTTGTAAAAGTTACTATGATATAAAAAATCAACTTCTATTACTCTTTGAAACAGGTTTCTTTATTAATACGATGATGGAATAAGTGACAGATTGGACATATTTCTATAAAATCCAAGAAACAACAGCAGCAAAAGTTACAAACATTTTTCATAAAATTCAAAATAATAGCCCTATATATTGCAAAAATCTTAATAAAACACTAACTGAATATTGATTTTTGTTCAGAAACTGGCTAAATTAAGCACGGGATTTCGATAAGAACGTTTGAAGACTGTTATGGTTATGAACCCATGAGGTTTTATAGAAATCCACCAGTAAGGACTGCCATATTGCGTGATTCTTATTGTTGTGAGTATCGTAATTCTGACAGGCTTAAAAGGAGTTATTTAATATGTTGGGAAAACCTGAGATTATCGGGGTAGATATTGGGCAATACAGCATCAAGATTGCCCGCATCAAACAGTCGGGTAAGACTTTTACAGCGAATCATCTCGCATATGAAGTAATACCGCCAGACGTACGTTTACAACGAGATCGTGTGACACTGGGGAAAATCGTTGCAGCCATGTTAAAGAAACAAAAATTGTCTAAAGGACAAGTGGTACTGCATGTTAATACAGGTGACGTTATCATGCGGGAAGTAAACGCAGATGCATCTTTACGCGGTAATGAGCTTGAGGGAGCTGTAGAATTGGAACTAAATGGCGCCATTCCTTTTGGTATGGATCAAGTCTATTTTGATTTTGATGAAGTTCCTAACAAAAAAGGTACACGTTTAGCCGTTGTAGTTCGACGTGATATTGCTGACGAAAAGACCGCCCTTCTGAGTCATTTACCCAAAACTTTCAGTAGCCCCCAAGTTGATGTTGATGCTTTTGCATTTACGCGCGTACTTGGTTATGCAACTAAAAATGAAGTAGGCAAAAATGATCGTGTTATGTTGATTGATGTAGGCTTTAGCCGTAGCCGCTTCTATGTATGCAAAGGAAGTGAGCTACTATTTAGTCGTGAACAACAGATCGGGGGAAATACAGTAAACGAAATTATCATGGATGTATACGATGTTGATGCAGAAGCTGCAGAAAATCGTAAGATTGGTCGTAGTTTTGCCGATGAATACAAAGACTTAGTCCTCACTCCTTATGTACAAACATTCACCGAACAGTTGCACTTAGCATTAGATTTTTATGAATCTAATAATACAACTGAAGACTCGGATCCCATTAAAGTTATCTATTTAACAGGCGGTGGATCAAGATTAAGCGGATTTGTAGATGCATTGGGTGCTGCAAATGTTTCTCATAATATTAGGTTGTTAAATTTGGCTCCTTTTGTGAAATTATCAGGGGCGCAACGCGCTGATGATACTTTGCAGTCTGGAATTAATCATGCCTTGGCAATAGGCTTAGCGATGGAAGGCTCAAACTAATGGCTAGAAAATTTAATCTACAGCCGTGGCGCGAACAGCGTCGCGAAGAACAAAGAAAAGGCTTCACTTATGCGACAGTGGGGATAATCCTTGTTTGCGCATTAGCGTTAGGAGCAGATTATTGGCTACAAACGCAATATATACAACAACAAGAATCTGCTATTAAACAATTAGAAGATGATATTACTAAATTGTCAGTAGCAGAGAAAGAAGTCAAACGGTTACAAGAGTTGAATAAACAAGTCAATTTACAGATTGATGTTATTCAAGGATTACAGGCAGAACGTGGTCTAGCAACAGAAATGCTAGATTATATTGCACAGAATACACCAGAAACCGTTTTTCTTGATTCTATAGATTACAAATCAGGAAAGGTTGTAATACAGGGTGTGGCCATTAATGATAGTGCTGTTGCACAATTCATGCGTAATATGGAAAAATTCCAGTATTTTTCTACGGCATCAGTTAATAGTATAACGGCAGCCCAAAGTAATAATAGTTTTACTGTGCCTGAGGGTAGTGAAGTTAAACAATTTGTTGTCAATATGGAAGTCAAACGAAATCCTAATATAACCGAAGGAGGTCAAGGATGAAATTTGTATCACCATCACAATTAGATACGGGAAATCCTGGAACTTGGCCTATTTATTATAAGGTTATTTGTTGGATTGTGATCGTAGGCATAGGTGCATTTCTTTATAATAAATTCGCTAGAGAGCCTCTCATAGAGCAACAAGATGTACATACGAATAAAATAAATGAG
>JAUMZX010000073.1:0-6913 GCA_030527905.1 Cardiobacteriaceae bacterium | reverse complement strand
CAACGAACTTGTGGGAATCTTGCGCTCATTACTTGCATATCTACCTTCAAAAGATGAAATGCCAGATTTAATTGATAGTGTATATGTATCAGGCGTAGATAATAGTATTATTTTCGATACTTTTTTACCTGAGAAAGATATCAAACAGAACTATTATGATGTGAAGCCAATTGCTTTAAAAGCCGATACTGGATATACGAATTTTGCTCAATTCACTGGTAGAATATCTGCGCTTCAAAGAATATTAAATGTATCTGACATGTCTATTAAAATCGCAGAAAAAGATCCTAATAAATTGACTATTAATAGTCAGCTTCAAACTTATGTTTATAATCAAAATTTAGATGAGTTTCTTAAAAAGGATCTTAATCAGTTACGTAGTAATGAGGTGAATGAAAATGCAAAATAAAAACACCTTATACAAGCTTATAACTTTACAAGCTATTATACTTTTTTCTACTGGTTTCATGGGCAACAATCCTGAATCGGAAGTCACTCAATTTGTTAAAGATATAGAGAATAATAGTAAACCTAACCCAAACTTAGATTTAGGTCCTCTACCAGTGAACCAAGAGTATCACCCCTATGTATATGCGGCAGATAGCGCAGATCCCTTTGCGTTGAAATCATTTGTTGTAGATGCAAGTATTCCAGAAGATAGTAACAAAAATGTTTGTGCTGATGACGACTGTGGTGATGGGGCACCTGCACCTCATGTCAAATATTTCTTGGAAAACTATGATTTGAGTCAACTATGGATGGTAGGAACCATTCTTAATAAGAATCAACGCCGCGCGGCTTTAATCCAAACCCCAGATGCTGGTATTGTCAATACCGTGCAAGGTGAGTATATGGGGAAAAATAACGGTCTGATTATTTCAATTAAACCAGATCATGTTGTAGTTCAGGAAAAGCATAGAGTTCCTCGTGGCTGGCAAAATCGGATGGCCATTTTAGAGTTATTTACTTATTAATTTATTTAGAGGTTATGGAATTATGAAACATATTATTACTGGGAGCCTGATATTACTGTCTTCAGGCCTATATGCCGCCAGCATTAGTGGCGTTGAACATAATAATACGCCGAATGGATATCAACTAGTTTTTAAAAATGCCGGAGTGAAACCCGCAGCTTTTAATACAGACTCTTCTATCGTTCTAGATTTTCCAAACACAACTTCTACTTTGAAATCACGAGGTGTAGATATTGCCTCTAATGGTATTTATAACGTAGAGGTCATTCAAGGACAAGGAAGAACAAGGGCCGTCATTAATTTGTCAAATCCCATGAGATATAACGTCAGTCTACAAGGACAAGACGTAGTTGTAAGTGTATCTCCTGATAAGTCAGCGCGAGCTGCTGTTCCTAGTACTGTGAATAAGTCTGCTCCAGGCGTCGCAGGTTCACAAGTGATAACTGTTGGCAAAGGTACGGCTACCATTGGGAAAGGAACAACCTCTTCGCTTTCACCTTCTTTTCGTAAAACAAATAATGGACGCGCAGCATTAAGTTTCAATCTGCCTACTCCCAATACGGTAGTCAACGTTCGTAGTGATGGTAATCGTGTTGTTGCAGATATTCGCGATGTCAAACTGGCTAATAGTGAACAAAAGCGGTTAGATGTTACGGACTATAATACTCCGGTTAATTATGCCGAAATCAAAAGAACAAATTCGGGCGCTTCTGTTTCTTTGAATATGGGAGGAAACCCTTTTGAGTTTGTTAGCTACCAAAGTGGTAACGTATATACCATTGAAATCATGAAACCTGCACAAAATGAGCAAGAGCGTAAAGTACAAGAAATGCTTGGGTTCGGTAGCGGCAAACATTACAAAGGTGAACCATTATCTTTAAATTTCCAAGATATTGAAGTCCGTGCTGTATTACAAATTATTGCCGAATTTACGCATAATAATATTGTAGTTAGCGATGGTGTCACAGGAAATATAACATTGCGCTTAGATAATGTGCCATGGGATCAAGCACTAGATATTATCATGAAAACAAAGGGCTTGGATAAGCGTCAAAGTGGTGATGTTATTTATGTAGCAACGCTTGAAGAACTGAGAAATTCTGAATTAACGGTTCTACGTACTTTGCAAGAAAAGTCTGAATTAACTCCGACCAGAATAGATCGTATCCAAATTCAATTTGCACGTGCAGCAGACCTGAAAAAACTAATTGATGACGCTAAGAATAATACAAGAACCACAAATACTAATGGAATTTCAAGTAACGTGGATTCAATTCTTTCTGAAAATGGTTCAGTATCTGTCGATGAACGAACTAATACTTTAATTGTTAATGATATTCCATTAAAAATACAAGCGGTTCGTGAATTAGTTGCTGAATTAGATAAGCCAGTGAAACAAGTGTTGATTGACTCTCGTATTGTATTGACAGAAGACAATTACGCTCGTGATTTAGGCGCTCGTTTTGGTGTTTCTTTCATCAATCGTAACAGCAATAGTTTAGTGACGGGTAGCGGAACGAGCAACGCAGCAACGAGCTTAGCTGTTGATGTAGTAAATGGAACCCGCCCTTTGACTATCCCAGATTTATCTAATCGTCTGGGTGTTAATATGCCTGTTGCAGGCGGTACTGCAGGTAACCCTGCTAACTATGGTCTAGCCATTTTAAGTGGTGACTTCTTGGTTGATTTAGAGTTGTCTGCTCTACAAACGGAAGGGCGTGTAGAAATTGTTTCTAGTCCGCGAGTGGTAACCCAAGACGGCGCAAAAGCAGAAGTTTGGTCTGGTACAGAGGTGCCAATTGTTACAAAAGATGACGATGGAAAATCTACCTTAGAAACAGTCACTGCTGCTTTACGTTTGAATGTCACTCCACGGATTGCTCCAAACAACATGGTTGATATGGAATTGAATATTAACAATGATGAATTGGGTAATAACGTCTCTGTCGCAGGCGAAACTTCATTCACGAAAAATACCAGTGGTGTAAAAACTAATGTTTTAGTAGACAATGGTGAAACTATTGTACTTGGCGGTGTTTATAAACAAACCCAACGCGCTTCTACTAATAAGGTTCCTGTACTAGGTGATATTCCTATCATTGGAAATGCCTTTAAGAAGAACTCTCGTACCTTCAATAAAAATGAGATGTTGATTTTCGTCACACCGCGTATCGTAGATAAGCGTTTAGTAGATAGTGATAAGTTTTCTAACTTGCGAGATCAGTAGTCGACGTCTATAATTTTCTACGGTATTTCCGCCCCACTTCGGTGGGGCTTTATTTTGAGGATTTTTGTATGCGCTACGAGCCTGTCATTGGTTTGGAATTACATATTCAATTAGCAACCCAAAGTAAGTTGTTTTCTTCTGCGTCTGCAGCGTTTGGAGCGCTTCCTAATACTCATATCAATGAAATTGATCTTGCATATCCAGGGGTATTGCCTGTATTGAATGAACAAGCGCTCTATTTCGCAACACTTTTGGGATTAGCCATTGGCGCTGAGATCAATCCGCATGCTTTTTTTATGCGAAAAAATTATTTTTATCCTGATTTGCCCAAAGGCTATCAAATTAGTCAACTTGATGATGCGATTATTAAGGGTGGAGTAATTCGTATTTCCTTAAAAAATGGCGTTCGTGAAATCCGCATTAATCGCGGACAATTAGAAGAAGATGCGGGCAAATCTGTTCATGATGCTTTTATAGATCGCACAGGAATTGATCTCAATCGCGCAGGAGTGCCTTTGATTGAATTGGTATCTGAACCTGATTTACGTTCTGCCTCAGAAGCCGTCGCTTATATGAAACAATTGCATCATTTAGTCCGCTATTTGGGTATTAGTGACGGTAATATGCAAGAAGGTTCCTTCCGTTGCGATGCCAATGTTTCTATCAGAGAAAAAGGAAGTAACGCTTTAAATCCTCGGGTCGAACTCAAGAATATCAATTCATTTCGTTTTGTTGAGCAAGCAATCAATTTAGAAATTGAGCGACAAAGTGAGATTATGGCATCTGGCTCAACTGTTGAGCAGGAAACGCGTCTTTTTGATCCGGATTTAATGGAAACGCGTACGATGAGAACAAAAGAAGAAGCGAATGATTACCGCTATTTTCCTGATCCAGACTTACTTCCATTAAATCTATCACCTGAATGGATAGAGAAAGTTCGGCAGGAATTGCCAGAATTGCCCGAGCAGCGGACAACGCGTTATCAAAATGTAGATGGATTAGATTCAGAGACAGTACAGTTTATCTTACAAACTCGAGATATGGCCGACTACTATGACGCAATAGTAGCTATTTGTGGCGATGGAAAACTAGCTGCTAATTGGCTTCAAGGAGAATTTGCCCGCTTATTTAACGACTTCACAGGAAATATAAAAGACGTTCCTTTATCGGCAGAACGTTTTGCTGGATTATTATTGCGGATAAAAGACAATACGATTTCAGCTACAGTTGCAAAAAAATTATTGGCACAAATGTGGGAAAATACCGAAACTGCCGATACTTTGATTGCGTCCCAAGGTTTGCAACAAGTGAACGATGATGCCCAAATTACTATGTGGGTAGAGGAAGTAATCGATGCTTATCCAGAGCAAGTGAAGGCTTACCGTGCAGGACAAATAAAAATGCTTGGTTTCTTAACAGGACAGGTTATTAAGCGCTCACAAGGACAAGCAAACCCTAAAACAGTCAATGCGCTATTGCAAGAGAAATTAACAGCTTAATTTTTCTGCTCATGAAAGAAAATTGCATGCTTTTGCTGCCAGAAGTTATAATACCTTTCAGATATTATGCCGCTTTGAGCGGCTTTCTCTTTATGGTCATTACTTTAATATATTGCAGTCTAATTCGACATTTTTTATTACCTTAGTTACCGATGATTGCCGTCACTGCAAAATTTATAGTATTTCCGCCCTACCCTATTGCAAATAAAAATTTATTACCAACCCAACCATAAATAAGGTGTTTTGTGAGTGATATTCATGATGTAAAAAAAATTCGTAACATAGCAATCGTGGCCCACGTGGATCACGGTAAAACCACACTAGTAGACCAACTCTTTCGCCAATCAGACACTCTCGCAGAACGAGCTGAAGTATATGAGCGCATGATGGATTCTATGGACTTAGAACGTGAGCGTGGTATTACCATCATGGCTAAAAATACGGCTATTCGTTGGAAAGATTATCAAATCAATATTGTTGATACACCTGGGCATGCTGACTTTGGAGGAGAAGTTGAGCGTGTTCTTTCTATGGTTGATAGTGTATTGTTATTGGTTGACGCAATGGATGGTCCCATGCCACAAACGCGCTTTGTTACACAAAAAGCTTTTGATATGGGATTACATCCTATTGTGGTCATTAATAAGATTGATAGACCAGGTGCACGTGCCGACTGGGTGCTAAATGAGACTTTTGATTTATTTGATCGTCTTGGTGCTACGGATGAACAACTTGATTTTCCCATTATCTATGCATCTGGGCTAAACGGTTATGCTGGAGACAATGCCGATATCCGTAGTGGCGATATGACGCCATTGTTTGAAGCCATAGTAACGCATGTTAAATCACCACAAGTAGATCGTGATGCCTCTTTCCGCATGCAAATTTCCTCCCTTGATTATTCCAGTTATACAGGGGTTATTGGTATTGGTCGTATTGAGCGCGGGAATATCAAAAGCAACACGCCAGTAAAAATCATTGGACGCGATGGACAAGTCCGTAATGGTCGCGTCTTACAAATCTTCAAATTCCTTGGTTTGGAAAAAGTCGAAGTTGATAGCGCGGCTGCGGGTGACATTATCTCATTCACAGGTATTGATCCACTATATATTTCCGATACGTTATGCGATCCAAACCATGTAGAAGCGCTACCTAATCTGTCGGTAGATGAACCAACAATGAGCATGACTTTTCAAGTCAACAACTCCCCTTTTGCTGGACGCGAGGGTAAATTTGTAACCAGCCGCCAGATTAAGGAACGACTTGATCGTGAACTCATCCACAATGTTGCCTTACGTGTCGAAGAAATGGATGATCCAGACAAATTCAAAGTAAGCGGACGGGGAGAGTTACACCTCTCTGTATTAATTGAAACTATGCGACGCGAAGGATACGAACTGGGCGTTTCTCGACCAGAAGTTATCTTCAAAGAAGTCAATGCTGAAATACATGAGCCTTATGAATTTGTTGTGCTAGATGTTGATGAACAGCATCAAGGCGCCGTAATGGAGCGCATGGGAGAACGTAAGGGCGATTTACGCAATATGGTTCCAGATGGCAAAGGACGGACTCGCCTTGAATACATCATTCCAACACGTGGGCTTATCGGCTTTCAGACGGAGTTTATGACCTTAACCTCAGGAAGCGGTCTAAAGTTCCAAACTTTTGATCATTATGCACCGAAGAAAGAGGGTTTAGGAAAAACGCGCCATAATGGCGTTCTGATTTCAATGGCAACAGGTAAAGCGCTCGCTTACGCTTTATTTAATTTACAGGATCGTGGACGCTTATTTATCGGACACGGTGATGACGTCTATGAAGGCATGGTGATTGGTATTCATAGCCGCGATAATGACCTTACAGTAAATCCATTAAAAGCCAAACAACTAACCAATATTCGTGCCGCAGGAACGGATGAGAATTTAATTCTAACGCCTCCTATTCGAAACACATTGGAGCAAGCCTTAGAATTTATTGACGAAGACGAGCTTGTCGAAGTGACTCCAAAATCTATTCGAATTCGTAAACGGTGGCTCACAGAAAACGAGCGTAAACGCGCGAAGAAATAGAATAGCAAAACTCTACTTCAAACTTAGTCTGTAAATCATTACCAGAGCCAAAATATTTTAGGCTCTGGTTTTCCTACCAAATCCATTTATTCATTTTTATTTACCAATACAATATGAGACCTTTGCAAAAGGTCCCCAAACCGC
>JAUMZX010000072.1 GCA_030527905.1 Cardiobacteriaceae bacterium | reverse complement strand
TTGCCGTTATAGCACCCCACGAACACAGTACTCACGAGCACCCCAAACCCTGGGGTGTGGAGCGTAGAGGGTTCAAAGGATGTATCAGTAGATGTTCTACGGGTTGAGGTCGGGAAAGTTTCTTGCCTTACTCGTTGTATTTTTGTTGCTCTCTTTGAATTATCTATGCGTATACCACATCACATATATGGATATGGGTGTGCGGTGGTTTGAGTTTATTGTTAAGTATCTAGGAGAAGCAGTGCTTGCTGAAGTTGTTTCGTCTGTGATGAATGTAGTGTCAATGTCAATACTGGCGCTGACGGATATTGGTGTGGGAGAACCCCCGCCAGGTTTTGAAAACTTCGAAAAGATCCTTAAATACTGTGCCAATGCCGGTTTGGGTGTGGGTGTTTTCGGGATTATTGGTGTCGGTGCAATGATGACTACAAGTTGGGGTCGCAGGCAGGCATCAGAACATACTCAGGCGTTAGTATTAGTCTCCGCTGGATGTGTTGTAATCGCTGGTGCTAGCGGTATTGTGAAGGCCCTGACTGGAGCCTAAATTTCCCTGAGCTAGAGCCCAGAAAAATACTTACTCGTTTTGTTTTTGGGCTCTAGCTTTTATTTTCTTTATTTCTCTTAATAGCAGAAGAGGACGTGTTTCTGGTGAAAGATAAAAAAGCTTTAACGCCGAAACGGTGGCTTGGAATTGCTGTTATTACCCTTTTCTTATTCTTTCTCCTGGGCATTATTGTGTTTCCACGTGGGGAAAGGGGTGCTCCTGATTCTGCAGCATCTACTCCTGGTGCTTCTCAGGCTGCTCTTGCTGGCGGGTGTGCCGGTGCAGGGTCTTCTGATGATGAAGCGGTGCGGGATCGAAAGCCAAAAGATACTCAGTGGGTTACCACAGATTCCGGATGGACAGCACCGAAAGCTGAAGTGGTAGGCCCATTGGTGGATTCTCCGCTTCGGGCATGTTTTGAACATTCTGCTGAGGGAGCACTGTACTCATCAGCATGGACTTTAGTTCAGATTAATGATCCGCAGGTGAGGGACTCTGCTCTAGAACAGCTTTTAACTGGACCAGGTCAGGAAGCAGCGAAGAAGAGCCTACGTGATTCTAAGACTCGTCACGGCGAATCCAGTTTCCATATTGCTGGATACCGGTATCTATCGTATTCACCCGATCGAGCTACTATCCGGTTGATGATTCAGACTTCCGGTGGTGATTACCGCAGCATGGACATGATCATGGTCTGGGAAAGCAATGATTGGCGGCTTTATGTCCCACAAAATGTTGAGAATAGCATTTCTCGGGTAACAGATACTTCACGATTTATTATATGGGGGGCATAAATTGGCTAATGAAGGCGATGTGAATCTTAATTGCGGATTTGGCGATGTGTCATGTGCAGCTTCCGAATCATTCCTGAATAGTATTTACCAAAGCATCTCTAATACTATTCAGGATGTTGCTAAAGGATTAGGAACATTTTGGGTGAATACTCCCACTATCAATTTGGGAGATGAGCACGGTAAACCTTCTGAAGTAGTTCAGTTCATCCAGAATTCTTTGTCGTCGTATTCCAGCGCTATATTGGTCATTGCTGTCATTTATGGCGGAACACAAATGGTTTTACAACGTTCCGGTAAGCCATTAATGGATCTTGTCTATGCGTTGCTGAAATATGTTTTGATATCTGGTGCAGGATTGGCGACATGCGTGCTCGCACTTCGGGCAGGCGATGAATACTCTAAATGGGTAATCGAAAAATCAACCCCACATGGTAGCTTTGGCGACTCTTTGACCATGCTCTTAGGAATCGGATTAGCGGCTCCATCGAGTGGCATTGTGATGTTCGTAATTATTATCGGAATCATTGCTATCATAATCGCTGTTATTCAAATAGGGTTGCTAATTATCCGTTCAGCAATTGCAATTATGCTCGTCGGCACTTTATCAATTGCATATTCTGGCACAAATATGGGCTGGGGCAAGAATTGGGCGCAGAAGCATACAGCGTGGCTTATTGCGTTCCTTTTGTATAAGCCTGCTGCATCTACGATTTATGCTGCGGCTTTCCGGATTATGGATTCCTTCGGAGATCAGAAGGGTGATCCTGGTCAGCAGATGGTTTATTTCACGACTGGTCTGGTGCTGATGATCGGATCATTAGCTGCTTTGCCTGCTTTGATGCGGTTGATCACTCCCCCGGTGGCTGCTGCTGCTGGTAGTAGCCCGATGTTTGCTGGGGCTATGGGCGGCGCTATGGCTTCTGGCGCTATTAACGGCGGTATGGGCTTTGGTAAGTCTTCCGGCGGTGGGGGCGCATCATCTGGTGCTGGTGGATCTGGCTCAGGCGGCGGTCCTTCTGGAGCAATGCCCTCTGGTGGAGGTAGTAGCGGGGGTATGGGTGCTGGAGCATCCTCAGCTACTTCCGCTGGATCTGCGGGAGCTTCGGGAGCGGCAGCTGGTGGCGGCGGTGCCGCTGCTGCGGGTGCGGCTGGTGGCCCTGCTGGGATGGCTGTGGCTGCTGGGGCTCAGGCTACGGTAGGGGCTGTTCAGAAAGTTGGTGCGGCCACGAGTGCGGGTATTCAGCAATCAGCTGGGGAAGAATCACAATCACCTTCCGGTGCGACGAGTTCGGGTTCTGCTTCGCAGTATTCTACTAGCTCATCGCCCTCTGGTGGAGGTAGTAGCGGGGGTATGGGTGCTGGAGCATCCTCAGCTACTTCCGCTGGATCTGCGGGAGCTTCCGGCTCTTCATCACCGAGTGGTTCTAGCTCTAACTACCAGCCCCAGCAAGACGGTAGTTCCTCTCAACCTTCTTCTGGTGCTAGTGCACCTTCTGGTGCAACAGGTTCGGGTACTTCTAGTAGTCAGAATGCAGGCTCTTCTCAGGTAGGTAGTGGTCCTAGTGGCAGTAAATAATCTTGAATCTGAATACACTGAACCGACATATGGGAACTGGCGTATCCCCGTTTTGGCTGGATTGGGTCGGCTGGGTGGCTTCGCAACTGTGATGGTCTTTGCGTCAATTTTGCTCACTATTTTTGTTCTTAGGTTTTCCGGTATTATGCACGGTCTTATTACCGGTTTGGTCTGCTTCGTCCTTATTGCTGGTTTATCGATTACTGATAAGCATGGGTATTCCTTCTTTGAAAGGCTTGCTGAAAAGGGAATTTTTATGTTTGCCAAGTTATTCAAAAAGAATAAATATCGTTCCGGTCCACTAGGTTTCACCAAAGGAGGGACATTTAAGCTTCCTGGTTTCGCATCTTCTGTCATTCCTTATGATGTGGTTGATTCCTGGGGGCGACCTTTCACGATGATTCATATGCCTGCTGTCGGAATCTATTCAGTTGCTTTTGCAGTAGAGCCAGACGGAGCATCTTTAGTTGATCAGAGTGCTATTGATCAGTGGGTAGCTAACTGGGGTGGTTTTCTAGCTGAAATGGGTCGAGAAATTTCCCTGGTGGGTATCTCGGTCACCGGCGAGACTTCGATTAGTTCGGGTGTGAAGCTTCGGAAAGAAATTCAATCTACGCTTTCACCTGAAGCTTCTCCGTTAGCACGGCAAGCTCTTAAAGAAGCTGCGATGACGTATCCGGCAGGGATGCGGCAGAACCGGATGTGGGTGACGATTTCTTTAGCGGCGGCGGCTCGATCTGGGGCTCGGCGACGGAAGCCTGAGGTTATGGCTCAGGAGCTTGCGACTAAGATGCCGTTTTGGTCTTCTCATCTTGAGTCTACGGGTGCGGGCTTGGCGACTCCGTTAGAGGGGCATGAGCTGGCAGAGATTATCCGGGTCGCTTATGATCCGGCTGCTGAGCAGGTCCTTGATGATGCTTACTATCAGGGTGAGGATGTGCATCTGGATTTTGAAAATATTGGTCCAGCGGCCACGGAAACGCGGTGGGAGGAGTACCAGCATGATTCTGGCATTAGCGTGTGCTGGACGATGTCTGAAGCTCCGCGTGGAACGGTGTACTCAAATGTCTTCGCTCGGTTGTTCGCTCCTCATGATGTGATTGACCGGAAACGTGTCACGATTCTTTATCGTCCTATTGATTCAGCTCGGACAGCAAGTCTTGTGGAGAAGGATCAAAACAGGGCTAGGACAAGGCTTACGTCAAAGCCTAATGGGTCTGCCCGCTTGGAACAGGATTTAATGGCTGCCAATGCCACTGCTGAAGAGGAGGCAAAGGGTGCTGGTTTGACGTATTTCGGGTTGGCGGTATCCGCTACGGTGAGTAATCCTGAGAGGCTTTCTGAAGCGGTGGCTGCTGTGGAACATGAACTAGCACCATCATCCCGAATTCAATTACGGCGTGCGTATGGGTCACATGATGCGGTTTTTGCTGCGACTTTACCGTTAGGTGTGATGCTGGGCAAGCACACGTTAGTGCCTGATTCTATCAAGAGCACGCTTTAAGAACGGGGTGACGAACTGTGAAAAAGGCTAATAGTAAGAAGAAGATTTCTTTGAAATTTTCAAAGAAACAACAGCGTGCACAGAAGAAGAATCAGAATGATAAGCATTCTTATGAGGGATCTGTTTGGGGTAATACTGCTGCTGGCGGCGGCAGTTCTCGGCTGTTGGAATCTCCCAGGGAGTGGCGCGGTTCAACTCGTCAGGTTTGTGGTTTATGGCCTTTTGTTGCGGGGTCGACAACGCCATATTCTGGTGCACCGCTAGGGATCGATTTGGATAGTAATTCCCCGGTGGGGTGTGATCCTATTGCTTGGTTTATCGATGGCATTATCAATAACCCGTCTGTTTTTGCTCTTGCGTTGCCTGGGTACGGGAAATCAACTTTAGTCCGTCACATGATTTTGGGCATGAATGGGCGCGGGATCATTCCTCTTATCCCTGGAGACCTCAAACCTGATTATGTGGATGAGATTGAGGCGATGGATGGTGAAGTAATTCAGCTCGCTCCTGGCCGTGGGCATCTGAATATTTTGGATCCTGGCGAGCTGAGCACTATTGCTGATCAGCTTCCGCCTCAAGTTCGTGAGAAGCTTCTGGTGGATGCGCATACGAGGAAGCTTCAGCTTCTGTTGGCGCTCATTACGATTCTTCGCAAGGGTCCTGTAACCCCGAATGAAGAGTCTATTTTAGATGAAGCTCTGAAGTATTTGGAAGTACACCATGAGGGTGTGCCGGTCGTGAAGGACTTATTGGATGTGATTAATTCTCGTCCGCAGGTTCTTCGGGATATCGCGTTAGATCGTGGGGATGAAGATCGGTATCGGGATGCGACGGATGCTTTGGTGGCCTCTCTGATGTCTTTGGATGGTAGGGGCAGGTTTGGGGATATGTTTTCTAAACCTACCAGTGCGACTTTGAGTATGGATCGACCGGCAGTGTTTGATATTTCTCAGATTGGGGATATTCATCGTGACGTGCAGGCGGCGGCGCTGTTGGCGTGTTGGACGACAACATTTGCTTCAGTTGAGATTGCTCATACTTTAGCTGATGAAGGTCTCGCACCGAGGCGTAATTATTTCGTGGTTCTTGATGAGCTTTGGCGTGCATTACGTGCTGGGTCGGAGATGGTGAATCGTATTGATGCTCTAACTCGTTTGAACCGTCAGGACGGTGTTGGGCAGGCGATGATTACGCATACGATGAGTGATCTTGAAGCATTGCCGACTCAATCGGAGCGGGATACCGCTCGTGGTTTCGTGGAGCGTTCGGGCATGGTGATTACAGGTGCTTTACCTCATGCGGAGATGAAGAAGCTGCGGCAGGCTATTACTGTCTCTGAGGCGGAGGCAGCGCGGTTGGTGTCGTGGGCGGATCCGGGGTCATGGTCACGGATTATGCGTCGGCGGAAGCGTTCGGGTGCACCGAGGAAAGCTCCTGGTGTTGGAAAGTTCATGATCAAGGTCGGCGGTCGTCCAGGGATTAGCACTGAGGTGAAGCTGACTCAGGTTGAGATTGAGCTGAATAACACGAATAAACGGTGGGGTAATGATGATGGAACAGTGAATGTTGCCAGCGCAAATGAAGTGACGAATGCTCTTTTGGATGCTGAGCTTCAGGCTGTCTCGGAACCGGAAACAGTTTTAGTTCCTGCTAATGATGGGTATGGGTATTATGAGCACACCAAATAGGAAACGCTCAAATGGTGCTGATGTCTTCTTACTCCTGAGCTTTTTTGGGGCTTTTCTTCTGGCTCTGATAGTTTTCTATGCCGGTTATTTAGGTGGAGCCTTCTTTACTGGAGAGCAGATTCATGAGTATAACCCTTTAGTTGCTGCGTTCGGCATGTTCAGGGGTAAAACTCCGTGGAGTAGTTCTTCATCAGTGATTTCTGGAATAACTTTTGTTCTCATTGCTCTTGGTATAGGCACTTTGGTAGGGAAATATCTTTTCCGTTCTCCTCAGCAACGTTTAGACCGGGCAGCAAAGTATATGGGTTCAGGATCCGATATTGCTTTTATGATGAAGAAGCAAGCATTGGCGAATGCTCACCGGTTAGGTGTAGATTCTCCTGGCCTGCCTATCGCTGAGACTTTGACGGGCAAAATGTTGTACTCGTCGTGGGAAAACGTGTGTGTTGATATTTGGGGTCCCAGGACAGGTAAGACAACTTCTCGGGCGATCCCTGGCATTTTGAGCTCTCCGGGTGCGGTGCTCGTAACGTCGAATAAACGTGATGTTGTAGATGCAACTCGTGGTGTTCGGGAGAACTCTGGACAGGTTTGGGTGTTTGACCCGCAGCAGGTGGCCGGTGAATCCGCGTCGTGGTGGTGGAATCCACTTTCTTATGTGACTGATGATGTGAAAGCGCAGAAGATGGCGCAGCATTTTGCATCAGGATCACGGGATCAGAATGCGAAAACGGATGCGTTTTTTGATGCTGCTGCTCAGGATCTTTTGGCTGCGTTTCTTCTAGCTGCTGCGCTGAAGGATTATCCCATTACGAAGGCGTACTATTGGCTCACCCGAGAAACTGATGATGAGCCGGTGAGTATTCTACGCGATCATGATTATTCTCAGATGGCGGAGAATGTCGAAGGCATGATTTTTGCTCCTGATCGGCAACGCGGTGGTATTTATGGTGTTGCTCGGCAGATGGCTAATTGCCTTACTTCTCAGGCTGTTCTTCGGTGGATTACTCCGGATTCAGTGGTAGAGCGGCGGCCGCAGCTTGTACCGCAGGATTTTGTGCAGGGGAAAAACACGTTGTATTCCCTCTCGAAAGAAGGTGCTGGTACTGCTGGTCCGCTGGTGACAGCGCTAACGGTAGCGATGGTGGAGGCTGCTGAAGATTTGGCTATTGAGGAGGGCGGACGGTTACGTACTCCTTTAGTGGTGATGTTGGATGAGGCAGCTAACGTGTGTAAATGGGCGGAGCTTCCTAACCTTTATTCGCATTACGGTTCCCGAGGGATTGTGATCTCGACAATTTTGCAGTCTTGGTCTCAAGGGGTTGCTGTCTGGGGTCGCGAAGGAATGCGGAAACTTTGGTCGGCGGCTAATGTCAAAGTCTACGGCGGTGGAGTTTCTGAAGCTCAGTTCCTCTCGGAGCTGTCTCAGTTGATTGGGGACTATACGTACACAAATATTTCTCGTTCATATTCTCGTCAGCATGGGTATTCCAGCAATGTTGATAGGGATCGGAAAGACCGAATTTTGGATGTTGCTGATCTTGCAGCACTTCCGTCAGGGCGCGCCGTAGTTTTTGCCTCGGGGGCACCAGCAGTTTTAGTCAAGACTATTCCCTGGTATTCGGGTGAATACGCTTCGGTCGTGAAGGACTCATTGGGTAAATATGATCCCGCTCAAAAATTTGTGGAGGATCGTGGATGAGCCAGGATATTTTTTTCCCACATGTGGGGGTATGGGTTCACGAATACCTGCTGGAATCTGTGAATCGTAAGGTGAATGATCGAGATACTTTTTGGTGTTCGTCTTGGTGGAAACACACTGAAGCAGTTGAACGATTAACTGCATTATGGATCACCTGGGAGCAGGCACGGAATGAACCAGAAACATTTAGTGCGTGGTGGCGTGATCATCTCGACCATCATTTGCCGATTCTTATGTCTTCAACGGGGCCGTTTAGGTATTGTCTACGTGGAGAGCATAAAGCGGCTAAGTATGCGGAAGATAAATTCCCTATGAAACCTTTCCCGGATGGTTTATTTGATCTTCTGAGCTAAAAACCTTTCACGGTTTTAGTATTCATAGTCTTGCGTTATGCAATTAGTTAAGGATATGGAATCCTATGGATAATTCCAATGCTAAAAAAGGCTTTTTAATTATACTGGTTCCTGTTTTTCTCGTTATTGGGATCATTATGTCTCTGCTTTTAGGGTTGGGGGCTGGGGTAGCCGGTGTTGACGATTGTCAAGGTCAAAGCGATTCAACAGGGCAAAGCCAGACCGGTTCAGGTTCTCAGCAACAAGCGGCACCAGTGAGTGATAATGCGGCGGAGAACGTCAAAAATTATTTGCCGGAACTTCAGGAAGCCTCGAAAACGAGTGGTTTTTCGGTTTCTTTGATTGCAGCGCTCATTCAGCAGGAATCGGGGTGGAACCCCAAGATTGTCTCTCCTTCTGGTGCTAAAGGTGTTGGGCAGTTCATGGATGGGACCTGGCCAACGTATGGAACTGGTGATCCGTTTAATCCGCATGATGCGATTCCGGCGGTAGGGCGGTATCTCAAAGATATTCGACGAATTATGCGTGAGAATAATGTTCCTGGGGATGAGACTGATATTGTTCTTCGTAGTTATAATGCTGGACCCTATTCTGTTATTGCTCGAAATGGTGGGGCTAATGGTGGGGAGAACAATGATTATGCTCCTCGCATTCGTGGGTATTGGCCTCAGTATCAACAGATTGTCAAAGATTTAGAGATTGAAGATAATCCTTCGGGCTCTGATGAAGCTCCCAAACCCGAAGCGGGTCCTGCTCCTCACCCGGAAGCTCAAAATAATTCAGGGCAGGATAATAAGGCTGCGCAGTCTTCTACGAAGCGTAAGGATTGTAAGGATAAGAATAAGTCTCAGGATGGGTCGTCCTCAGCACAAGACGGTAGCGTCAGCGGTAATGATGATTATCCGTGGAAGCATCTGCCGCATTGTGATGGTAATGAATCGAATTGTCCTGATAGTCCGGATCCGACGCATTCTTATCCGTCAGAGTGTACTGCATTCGCTGCTTGGCGAGTTATTCAGCAAACCGGAGGTAATGAGAATAATATTACGTTCTATAGTCCGGGTAGTGCCAAGGACTGGAAGGGATACTGGGATTCGCAGGGTTGGTCTTCAGGCAGTAAACCAGTGGTGGGTGCCGTTGTTTGGTACGGTCCTGGTAAATCAGGTGCGTCTTCGTATGGTCATGTGGCCGTCGTAAAAGAAGTGTATGAGGATGGTTCTTTCATG
Organism: Cardiobacteriaceae bacterium; assembly: GCA_030527905.1. Classification (GTDB taxonomy): domain Bacteria; phylum Pseudomonadota; class Gammaproteobacteria; order Cardiobacteriales; family Cardiobacteriaceae; genus Cardiobacterium. Next base: position 7 of record JAUMZX010000072.1, on the reverse strand, counting down.
GAAGAGG
>JAUMZX010000071.1 GCA_030527905.1 Cardiobacteriaceae bacterium | reverse complement strand
AGCACAGAAAGCTTACGTTTCATCATTATAAAGTCTCCTTGATTACGAGGATTCACACAAAAAATGGGTGTTCTGAACAGGTTAACCGCCCAAAAACTTATACATACTTTATCTCAACCCACAGGAAAACCGCAAACAATTCCTACATAAAAATACTGAAAAATATTATATAGGTGTGACGGTGGAGCGAGAAAAAATGAGTTAGATGTCGTTTAGAGGAGCTGTCACAACTGTATATGGATAAGATATTTTGTCATCATAGATGAAGATGTGAATAATGTATTTTATTGTTTTATAATAAAATATGAAATTCTGTGTGGTTTGTGATGAAGTGAAGTGAGAAGCTGTAGTATCAATCAACACGGCTATCATTCGTCCAGATTCAATCAGTTTGGCACGATTGTTCAGCTGGTGCTCATTAATGTATTAATAGACGTAAAAATTACGGAATTGATGTTAAGTCATATAGGCAGATGATTTTGAAAAGATACCAATGTACGAATTAAAGTTATCGTTTTTCAAAATTTAGAGTATGTCGAATTGGCGAGACTATGGACTTAAGTTAGCGATCAGATGATGATCATATGAGTAGATAGTGTTAAGGGATTGCCGAGTGAGTTCTCAGTTCGACTTCGTCGTCAAATCTAGGTGAAACCAGTTATCTGCCAAACGCTGTGTTCATCGTGCTCATATTGCCGATTGGTTTTGGTCACTTATTGCGCGTAGGTTCGTGTCAGATAAGCTTTAACTAAAGTAGTATGTGGCGATATTTATTTTTGAATAAACAGCAATTCGCTTATGGTTTAAATAGCGTGTATTGGGGCGATAGGGCAGGAGTGTTTTGAATGACGTGTTCTTATGTTGGACGGTTTGCGCCGACACCAAGTGGTCCTTTACATTTGGGGTCATTAGTAGCTGCCTTGGCCAGTTTTCTGGATGCACGTGCACATGATGGCTGCTGGCTATTGCGGATAGAAGATGTTGATCGTAGTCGCAGTCGGCCCGAGTTCATTGTACGGCAATTAGCATCGTTACGGGCGCATGGTTTGCTACATGATGGTGAGGTTCGGGTGCAATCTAAGCATCATACGGATTATATTGATGCCTTAACGGCGCTACTCCCCCATCTTTATGAATGTCACTGTAGCCGTAAATATTGGCACATGTATGCACATAGTGGTGCGTTGGGATTGGTTTACCCGGGTTTTTGTCGAGAAAATGTTTTAACGCGTATTCCGCAGGATGCAGTTGCGCTTCGTTTGCGATTACCAGATAGCTCTGTATTTTTTTTTGATCGTTTGTTGGGGGAATGTCTCTTTCACTTGCAACGTGAAATTGGCGATCCTATTTTGCGGCGACGTGATGGTGATTTTGCATATGCTTTAGCTGTTGTGGTTGACGATGCTTTACAAGGCGTGACAGATGTTGTTCGTGGTCAAGACTTGACGGCAGCAACGGCTATTCATTTGTACTTACAGTCGTTGTTAGATATTCCCCAGCCACGCTATTTGCATGTTCCATTAGTGTTGAATGCCGATGGTAATAAATTGAGTAAACAGAATCATGCGCCTGCTCTGGATGATACGATTCCAACAGTGAATTTGTTAGCAGCGCTGCGGTATTTAGGTCAAGATTGCGATGGATTTGCGACAGATATGCCGCCAATTTTGCTATTGAATGAAGCAATTCAGCGTTGGTCATTCAAGTAATCCACATAAAATCCTCAATAATTGGCAGTTGGTGATACCAAATCCACGCGGTTGGCGTTAGAATGTCATCAATTCATTAACCGCCAGCGAGGTATTTTTATGAATATTAAAACAATAAAATTTTCTTCTTTTTCAGATCAGCGACCCGGAACTTCTGGTTTGCGAAAAGCCGTAACACATTATCAACAACTCCATTATACAGAAAGTTTTATTCAGTCTATTTTTACATCGTTAGGCGGTGTGTCTGGTAAGGCCATTGTTGTCGGAGGTGATGGTCGCTATTATTGCGATGAAGCCGTCACGATTGTGTTGAAAATGGCGATTGCGCAAGGCGCAAAATTGGTCCTGCTGGGTGAGAATGGTCTATTGTCAACTCCTGCCGCTTCGCATGTTATCAGGCATTATCATGCCGATTTCGGCATTATTCTTTCCGCAAGTCATAACCCAGGCGGTAAGGATGGTGATTTTGGTATTAAGTTCAATCTTGCAGCAGGGCAGCCAGCCCCAGAATATGCTACTGAAGCAGCGTATGAAGTTTCTAAGTCGTTGACAGAATATACTATTGCTGAAGTGGATTTGCCTTCGCTGGATAAAATAGGAAGTTATCGTATTGGTGACACGGAAATACGTGTTATTAGTAGTACGGCGGATTATGCAGATTTGATGGAAACGCTTTTTGATTTTCCTGCAATTAAGGCATATGTGGCCAAACATCCTTTTGTATTTGATGCGATGCATGCTGCCACGGGACCGTATGCGGTTGAGGTTTTTGCCAATCGTTTAGGCTTGCCACAAAAATTTTTATTGAATACAACGCCGTTGCCTGATTTTGGTGGCGGACATCCCGATCCATCACCTGCTCATATTGATGAGCTAAAGGCGGTTATTGAGGAAAATAGCAGCGTTGTGATGGGGGCGGCATCCGATGGGGATGGCGATCGTAATCTTATTACAGGGCGTAAACACTTTATCAATCCATGCGATAGTCTTGCGGTTATTGCAGATAATCATGCGTTAATTCCTTGCTTGAAAACGTTGAAAGGCGTAGGGCGGACAATGCCGACCAGCCGTGCAGTAGATACAGTGTGTGCGGCACGTGGATTAAAATCCTATGAAACTCCAACCGGTTGGAAGTTCTTTGCCAATCTTTTAGATGCCGATTTAATTCATCTTTGTGGCGAAGAAAGCTTTGGTACTGGCGGTAATCATGTTCGTGAGAAGGATGGTATTTGGGCGGTGCTATGTTGGTTAAATTTACAAGCGGCGACAGGAAAAACGCCAGATGAGATTATTGAAGCCCACTGGCAACGTTACGGGCGACATATTTTTAATCGTTTTGATTACACTGGATTGGATAAAGATATTGCCCAAGAAATGCTTGCGCAGTTTGAAGTGCAACTTGGCAAGATGATTGGACAGACCGTAAGCGGTTTGCCCATCACGGATGCTCGTCAGTTTAACTATACGGATCCAACGAATGGCGAAAGTAGTCCAAACCAAGGATTACAGATTCGTTTTGGTGATCAGGCGCGTGTAATCTGTCGTCTTTCTGGTACAGACACACGCGGTGCAACCCTGCGTATGTACGTTGAATACTGGCAGCAAGATACCTCTACCGCACCGGCTCTGACAGGAACTACATCTACTTTGGCAGACTTGGCGCAAGGTATTATGAATATGCAGCATTATTTTGGTCGTAGCCAACCTGACAATATTGTTTAAGGAATGTTTATGAGTAATCTTCACGAAAAATTGAAAGCGCACAAAGAAACAGTGCAAAGCAAAACCATGACAGAATGGTTTGCGGAAGAACCTACACGTGTTAATGACTGGACGTTGCACCATGCCGGCATTTATTTGGATTTATCTAAAAACCATATCAATGCGCAAACCAAAGCCTTGTGGCAACAATGGGTGGATGAAGCAGGTGTTACTGAAGGAATTGCAGCGATTACCCGCGGCGATAATGTCAATACAGGTGAACACCGTCCTGCTTTGCATCATCGCTTGCGCGCATCTGCAGACCAATCATTTGTGGTTAATGGCGAAGACGTTAGCCCGCACATTCGAGCCGTGCGTGAGCGAATGAAAGATATAGCAGAACGTGTTCGTGGTGGTCAGTGGAAAGGCTATGACGGGCAGGCAATTACAGATGTGATTCACATTGGAATAGGTGGTTCTGAACTGGGTCCGCGCTTACTCTGTACAGCGTTCAAACATTTGGCTGATGACCGTATTCGCGTTCATTTCTTGGCCTCTCCTGACCCAATAAAAATTAGTGAGCTGAAACGTCGACTTAACCCTGCGACAACCTTGCTTATTGTGGCCTCAAAGAGTTTTGGTACTGAAGAAACGCTATCTAATGCAGGTTATATGCGGGAATGGTTACGCACTGCAGGCGGAGAAAAAGCTGATGAACAAATGATTGCCCTTTCAGCCAATGTGGCAAAAGCCGCTGCATTTGGTATTGCTGCTGAGCGTGTATTGCCGTTCTGGGATTGGGTTGGGGGCCGCTTTTCGTTATGGTCAGCCATTAGCTTGCCGTTTATTTTGCAAAACGGATATACCGCTTATGCCGACCTATTGGCAGGGGCGCACGAAATGGATAAGCATTTCCAAACTGCGCCACTCATGGCGAATATGCCCGTATGGTTAGCAACATTGGAAGCTTGGTACAACCATTATTTCAACTGGAATAATCGTGCAGTTATTACCTACTGCAATCCTATGGAACCTTTCTCGCAATATCTGCAGCAGTTGGATATGGAAAGCCTAGGTAAACGTGCGAATCGTGAAGGTAAACCGTTAAATAAACCAAGCGGGATTATTGTTTGGGGCGGCACGGGAACAGAAGCGCAACATGCTTTCTTCCAACTGATTCATCAGGGACAACGTAATATCCCAATAGATTTTGTGACGGTTAAGACAGCACCAAAAGGCTATGAAGATGCACAACGCATTATTCATGGGCATTGCACGGCACAAGCCGAAGCGCTAATGCGTGGGCGAGATGAAAGTGATCTGCAAGATATTCCAGCAGACGAGCGCTATCAGCGCACCTGTCCGGGTAATCGACCCAGCACAACCATTATTCTGGATGCTTTAACTCCGGCAAATCTTGGCGCATTTATCGCGTTGTATGAGCATAAAACTACTGTCCAAGCGATACTTTATGATGTAAATGCCTACGATCAATGGGGCGTGGAGTTAGGTAAAGTCTTGGCAAAAGGTACGGAAGTGAGCCTCGCCGGAAAAACCGGAGAGCATGACGCATCCACAACAGCGATTATCAACTATTTAAAATCATGAGGAAATTGTGTCTGACGGTTAAGGACGCTTACCGTCAGATACATAAAAATGATTCTATGTTTGTTATAACTCAGTCTCATTATTGAAAAAATAAAATCATACTGTTATATAAATAGTTTTTTTAAATAAAAAAGATAGTTTCCTTCTTTTAAGAGTATTGTATTTGCTATCTTTTTATAAAAAAAATATAATAATTGCTGATGTAAGACGGGCGTTGGTTTTGAGGACACGTCAGTCTGAAGAGTGTTTTTAATCATCCTCAAGGAGAGTGAATATGCTTACCAAAACTGAGAACCGCCCTGCTGCTTGGGCTAATTTTATTTCTGGTGATTGGGAAAATAGTGTTGATGTACGCGATTTTATCCAAAAAAACTACACACCATACGAAGGCGATGGCGCTTTCTTAGCTCCAGCAACTCCTGCAACTTCAAAATTGTGGGACAGTGTGATGGAAGGTGTGAAAGAAGAAAACCGCACAAAAGCGCCTTTGAAAATTGATGCAGATATTGTTTCTGGCATTACTTCCCATGCACCTGGATATATTGATAAAACATTAGAAGTGATTGTTGGTTTACAAACAGATGAACCCTTGAAACGCGCCATCATGCCTTATGGCGGTATTAAAATGGTTATGGATTCTTGCAAAATTTATGACACTCCACTCAATGAGCAGGTACAAAAAGCTTTCACCGAGTATCGTAAAACACATAATCAAGGCGTATTTGATGTTTATACACCAGATATCCGTCGTTGCCGCAAATCTGGCGTACTGACTGGTTTACCCGATGCTTATGGACGTGGTCGTATTATTGGTGACTACCGTCGTGTCGCATTGTATGGTATTGATTATTTGATGGCGGATAAAGTACGTCAATTCAATTCATTACAAGCAGATCTCGAAACTGGCAAAGATTTAGAAGAAACGATTCGTAGACGTGAAGAAATCTCCGAACAACATCGTGCGTTAGGACAAATGAAAGAAATGGCTGCGAGTTACGGCTATGACATTTCTGGTCCTGCTACAAACGCAAAAGAAGCGGTGCAATGGACATACTTTGCGTATCTTGCTGCTGTTAAGTCTCAAAATGGCGCGGCAATGAGCTTTGGTCGTGTTTCTACCTTCTTGGATATCTACATTGAGCGCGATCTGAAAAATGGTGTGATTACCGAAAGCGAAGCACAAGAAATGATTGACCATCTAGTCATGAAACTACGTATGGTTCGTTTCTTACGTACGCCAGAATATGATCAATTGTTCTCTGGTGATCCAATTTGGGCTACAGAGTCCATTGGCGGTATGGGCTTGGACGGCAGAACGCTCGTTACCAAAAACAGCTTCCGTTTCCTGCATACGTTGTACAACATGGGACCATCACCAGAGCCAAATATGACAATCCTTTGGTCTGAACAATTACCTGTTGGTTTCAAACATTTCTGTGCAAAAGTCTCCATTGATACTTCATCCGTTCAATATGAAAATGATGACTTGATGCGTCCAGACTTTACGAGTGATGACTACGCGATTGCTTGCTGCGTTAGCCCAATGGTAGTGGGCAAACAAATGCAATTCTTTGGTGCGCGCGCCAACCTTGCCAAAACGCTGTTATACGCAATCAATGGCGGTATTGATGAAAAATCCAAAGAACAAGTAGGACCAAAAACAGCTCCATTAACAGACGAAGTGCTCAACTATGATACCGTTATAGCGCGTATGGACAACTTCATGGATTGGCTTGCTACTCAGTATGTAACTGCGTTGAACTGCATCCACTACATGCACGATAAATACAGCTACGAAGCGGCGCTTATGGCGTTGCATGATCGTGATGTTTATCGCACGATGGCTTGCGGTATTGCGGGTCTTTCTGTTGCGGCTGACTCACTCTCTGCCATTAAATATGCAAAAGTTAAACCAGTACGTGATGAAAACGGCATTGCTGTAGACTTCGAAATTGAAGGGGAATACCCACAATTCGGAAACAACGATGAGCGCGTCGACAGCATCGCTTGCGATTTGGTTGAACGCTTCATGAAAAAAGTTGCCAGCCATAAGATGTATCGTGGTGCTACGCCAACTCAATCTGTTCTCACCATTACTTCTAACGTGGTTTATGGTAAGAAGACGGGTAATACACCTGATGGTCGTCGTGCTGGTGCGCCATTTGGACCTGGTGCAAATCCAATGCATGGTCGTGATGTTAACGGTGCGGTAGCTTCTTTGACTTCTGTTGCGAAATTACCTTTTGCCTACGCTAAAGACGGTATTTCTTATACCTTCTCCATTATCCCGGGCGCGTTGGGTAAAGATGACAACAGCCGTCAAGCAAACTTGGCTGGTCTGATGGATGGATATTTCCACCATGATGGCGAGTTTGAAGGTGGTCAACACTTGAATGTTAACGTCCTTAACCGTGAAATGTTGATTGAAGCAATGAATGATCCAGAGCTCTATCCGCAGCTTACCATTCGTGTTTCAGGTTATGCGGTTCGTTTCAACTCTCTCACTAAAGAGCAACAAATGGACGTTATTACCCGTACCTTCACACAAACGATGTAAATAAAGTTTAGTCAACTTTATTGATAAAAGAGGTGCTGGGAAACTGGCACCTCTTTTCTTTATCTGTGCGGGACTCTGCTTCATGGCTTGGTGATAGGAACATGGAATGATGAAAGTTCGTTCTGTTTATTTTTAGATAAGCTTGAAACATGAAACGCTCGTTTCTCCTATCTGATGCAAAGCAGCTGAACCTTTTTACAGAAGGCGGAATTTTCTTATAGAAAGAATGCAACAGAATGTGCAGCGCTGTTATGACATGTTGCTGAAGGCATGGATTTGCAGATGCCGCTTTATATTGAGACGAGGATGCAGAAAAAATTATCTTTATAGATTGAGGAAAAACACAAAATCCTATCCTCAAAGTGCCGACAATCCAGTAAAATTACGTTATCCCCTACGAAGGAAATTTCATGCGCTACGGCATTATTCATTCTATCGAAACATGCGGTACGGTAGACGGTCCTGGGTTACGATTCGTCGTTTTCACCCAAGGCTGTCTCATGCGCTGTCTTTACTGCCATAACCGCGATACTTGGGATATGGAAACCGATAAATCCAGAAAAGTTACCGTTGATGAGCTTATGCAACAGGTGATTCAATACCGTTTCTATCTCAAATCTACGGGGGGCGGGGTAACCGCATCAGGAGGAGAATCACTACTACAGCCCGAATTTATTCGCGACTGGTTTGTGGCCTGCAAAGCGTATGGTATCCACACATGCCTTGATACGAATGGCTATGCGCGCCATTACGACGCGACATTGGAAACCTTGCTGGATAATACCGATCTTGTCATGCTTGACCTCAAACAAATGAATAATGACATACACAAAGTGCTGGTTGGCGTTCCCAATACGCGCACGTTAAAATTTGCAGAATACCTACAACAGCGCAACCAATTAACGCGTATCCGTTACGTTATCGTGCCGGGATATAGCGATGATGACGAATCCGCGCACTTGCTGGGACAATACATAGCGCCTATGGACAACATAGAAAAAGTCGAATTATTGCCATATCACGAATTAGGCGCGCATAAATGGGCGCTCTGTGGCGATACCTATAAACTAGAAGGCGTTCATCCGCCGCCGAAAGAAACAGTAGCGCATATTGCTGACATCATTCAAAGCTATGGAAAAACCGTTATTCACTAATCTCTTACAAGGAAGCCCGATGAAAAAAAGCATACTGATAGTTATCGTGATGTTTCTGACCGCCTGTCAAGGATTGAATTTACAGCCCATGAATCATAATGCCGTTGAGCAGGAATACATGCCCAATGACCCGTTATATGCGGAAATGCAACGTAAATTGAATGCGAATAGAGATCGAATGCTGGCGGAGAATCCACAAAGTAAAATCTCGCATAAAACTGTCGTTGCAGAATTGTATCCCGGCGAACAAGCGGATATAGAAATAGAGCTGGACGCAGGAAAACACTACACACTCTTTGCCAATTGTAATGACAGTTGCCACGACATTGACCTTGCGCTAACGCGTAGTGAGCGCTTGGATCAAACCTTGGCGGCAGATACCAGTGCGGATACGACTTCGCCTGTTTTGCGTTACACACCGGATCGTAGTGGGAAATATCGCGCTAGCATCATCATGGCATCTTGTGTGGCTGCTCAGTGTCACTATAGCCTACAAATATTTGAGAGCCCTGAGGGAGTGCGTTAAAGCATTTGCCTCTATTCTGGCTACCTTGCACGTGGCAGATAACGCGATGACTTCATCAATCCGCATTTTTGCTTCACGTAACGCTTTGTACGCTAGATTACTTAAACCATCATCTGCTTGCAGGTGGGTTCATATTGAGACGACTAGAATGAGACCTGTGCAAAATCCTCCATCTCATCCACTCATTCATTTTTCAACACAAAT
>JAUMZX010000070.1 GCA_030527905.1 Cardiobacteriaceae bacterium | reverse complement strand
AGCTTAAAACTCTGCGATTTTGGTGTGGTTTTTTGGGCTAATCTAATACAGCCTCATATATTAGAGCTGAGGGCATCGAAACACTCATCGAAGACGGTATTGAAAAGAATATGCGTACGGCTTATCAGGCAGCGGCTGAACAAGGCTATCATACAGCGCGCTACATGTTGTTACTCATGGATAGCTTACATCCCGACAGCAGCTCGGCGCCATGGGAAACTTTCATGCAGAAAAACTCCGCTTTGGCCCATCTAGGACTTGCGCAGTGGCACCATCAACAGGGATCTTATCACGAGGAATCCCGCGATTCACATTGGCACGAAATGCTCAAACATATTCAAGTAGCTATAGCTGGCGAACATCCCCTGCCTGGGATGCAATAGCCTTAGTACTCTTATTTTCGAATAGAAATCATACTATGGAAGCAGAAAAAATCTTGCAGGAAATTGTGGCAAAACCGCATACGCCGCAGATTTCTGCACTACTTGCTGAAGTGCTTTACAGATTGGGTGCACCACATTCGGAGGCTGACCGGATAGCGATGGAGATAGAACCTTCTACGTCTGACACTCCTATGTCATCCGATCAGGAAATTGAATACCATTATCTACGCGGTATGCGAGCACTAAACGGATGGGGAATAGACAAAAATGAAGATAGGGCAATTGCAGATCTACAGCTCGCGGCACGTCGTGGTCATCCTCAAGCTAAAAATGTTCTAATTACGCTGAAAAAAACGTGGTAAACGCCTTGCAATTTGCCCCTTGAATATCTGCCCCATATCAAGCAATCGTAATTGTTTGTTCTAGATAAACGTCTTGTACTGCATGCAACAATTCCACGCCTTCTGCAAATGGTTTCTTGAAACATTTACGCCCAAGAATAAGCCCCATACCACCAGCACGTTTGTTAATAACAGCAGTACGTACGGCTTCTGCTTTATCGCTTGTACCTCCTGCTGCCCCTCCTGAATTGATAAGACCAATACGCCCCATATAACAATTAGCTAGTTGATAACGGGTAAGATCAATAGGATGCGTGGTTGTCAGTTCGTTATAGACGAGGTCATCCGTATAACCAAAGCCTATTTTACGGTAACCATCGTTATTAACAGCCTGTTTCTGTTTCACAATATCCGCACCAATAGTCACAGCAAGGTGATTGGCTTGTCCTGTCAGATCTGCCGCACTATGGTAATCAACACCATCATGTTTAAATGCGGGATTACGTAGATACGCCCATAATACGGTAATCATCCCGAGTTCATGCGCGCGTGCAAAAGCATCTGCCACTTCTTGTATTTGCCGACGGCATTCTGGTGCACCAAAATAAATCGTCGCACCAACAGCAATCGCACCCAGATTAAACGCTTGTGCCACTGTCGCAAACATGGTTTGATCATGCAGTGCTGGTAGCGTCAAGGTTTCGTTATGATTAAGTTTGACCAGAAAAGGAATTTTATGTGCATATTTACGTGCCACACTAGCCAAGACGCCGTAAGTAGAAGCAACTGCATTGCATCCGCCTTCAATGGCAAGCCGTACAATATTTTCCGGATCGAAATACTGAGGATTCACCGCAAAGGAAGCTCCGGCAGAATGCTCTACCCCTTGATCAACGGGCAAAATAGAAATATAGCCAGTACCCGCTAAGCGACCATGGTTAAGAATTTGTTGATAGGAGCGTAAAACAGCAGGAGAGCGGTCATTTTGTGCAAAAACGCGGTCAATATAATCGTTTCCGGGTAAATACAAACTCTCCCGTGCAATGGCAATACAACGATGCGTTAATAAATCCTCAGCTTCTGCACCAAGTAACTGTTGAATAGTATTCATAAACATGCTCCTAACTGTATAAAATTAACGCTTTACGTACATTGGCTCTTGCACCAAGAGCAATAACGATATTTAGCAGTATACACCCGATATTTATCAAGAGAAGCCAGCGCCTATATTGCGTGTTTTAAATAATATTTCAGCTACGTGTTATTTCCTATTCATGAAAACCCGTTATCATGCACGGTTTGCAATTTATATATTCCAATAATTAGGAGAAGCTCTATGAATCCCAAATGGCCTACCATAATCAGCTCTGCTGTTATCGCCGTCTGTACTTTTATTACTATCCCCACATTTGCCGATGACGACCATCAATACTATAAGCAGCACCAAGACCAATATATCAGCTATGAAAAAGCGCGGGAAATTGCCTCAACAGCAGTTTCCAGTGGCAACGTTCACGATCTAGAGTTCGACCATGATAGCGATGGCGATCATTTCGATGCCGAAGTCCGCGATGCAAACGGCCATAAATATGAAGTCAAAATTGACGCTAAAAGTGGCAAAATTCTATCATCACAGCTTGATGATTAGTATTTTAGAGCACCAATTTCGTTATAGTTAATAAAACTAAGAAGCTATTATTTTTTCATCATAGTGTTTAAAAAAGCCCTTCCCTATCGCTAAGTTTTTTTTAAAAGGGGGAGGAATTTGGATAATAGTGGCATCAACTCTCTATATAAACGCCCCCTGATTAAATCAGAGGTTCCCCGTAACACCAGCCATTGTGTTTTCATACAAATGAACCCTACGTTCCTTATTTTATTACACCCCTATTTTTATTCTTTGCTGCACAGTCAACCTTTACGACATTAATGTCGTCAACAGCACTATTACCTAATGATGCAGCGACAACAGGTCGATACGTTATCGTCTCAACGACTACACATTCAAACGTATACTTCCCGATGGAAAAATCGTACGTAATTTGCTCTTTTACTGGAAAAGAAACCAATACTGGAATAAAGACCTCAGGTATATTGTCATCAACGAGATAGACACTTACTCTTAAATTATCGTGATATAGGATTTTCTAAATGAAAAAACATTATTTATCGCTGCCCCTTCTAACCATGCTTTCCTTGAGTACTGTAGCTCATGCTGACGATATTTCCTTGTGCGATCAATATGGTGCGACTCCCGCTGATCCACTACTTCCCGCCAATGTAAAGGCGACAAATTACCACACGATCAGCAAGGAAGCGCTACCCGCTATCGTGCAAGCCTGCCAACATGCTTATGACAGCAGTAAAAATCCACGTTATCTCTTTCAGTTGGGCAACGTAAGTACCAGTTATATCACCGAACGTACGTTTGAGCGTTATGCTAGCGGAATCAACGATGAATTTTATACGATAAATCTTAGAGGTCGGGGCATCGAAAAACTCATCGAACACGGTATTGAAAAAAATACACGCACGGCTTATCAGACAGCGGCGGCGCAAGGATATCATCCGGCACGTTACATGTTGTTACTCATGGATAGCTTACATCCCGACAGCAGCTCGGAACCATGGGAAGCTTTCATGCAGGAAAAATCTGGTCTAGCACACATGGGGCTTGCACAATGGCATGGCATGAAGGAATCTGATCAAGAGGGAACCAGCGATTTGCATTGGCGCGAGATGCTCAAACATATTCAGGCAGTTATGGCTGACGAACATCCTCCTGCTTGGGATGCGTTAACCTTAGAATTAATCTATAGAAACAAAAACCATATTAATGATATGGGCGCAGAAAAAATCATGCGAGAAATTGCTGCGAAACCGCATACGCCACAAACTTCGGCACTGCTCGCAGGAATATTTTACCAATCAGGGAATTATCCAGAAGCTGACCGCTTTGCGGCAGAGATTGATTCTTCCGCTTCTCCTATATCACCAGATCAGGAAATCGAATATCACTATCTACGCGGTTTACGATGGCTAAACGGATGGGGAATGGACAAAAATGAAGACAAGGCAATTGCAGATTTACAGATTGCAGCACGTCAAGGACACCCTCTAGCCCAACAAACACTAATTAGTCTGAAAAAAACGTGGTAAATTCATTTCTATGCGAAACTCACACTTTATATCTGCCACATCGGCAAATAGCATTACAACACCGACTTCGAAAAATAGGTTCGGTTTTCAACTTTGCTGTATGGCAGTGGACAGGAAAATCCGCACCTAACTCAGATGACCACCTTTCCGCAATATATGCCTTATTTGACACCATTATCCGTCCAGAGTGGAAAGCTCGCTCATATAACACTGGGCAAAAAAATACATTTTCCCCACTAACATTAGATCTAGCACAAGCTAAAAGTATGCGGTTGGATAATCGCTATCTCTATTCAGCGAGTAGTCTCAAACCCTATTATGATTATCGTGTCCTATGCGAACAGGAGTGGTTCATCATGCTCTATCACAACTTTAATGATCCACCTTATGGCCTAAATACTACTGACGAAATAAGGCTAGAATCATGGATCAGTTTCTGTGATCTTATTGGTCTCACTCCCAATACACAACCACAAGTCTTTGACTGGATACGTCATGAGACTCGCACGCCTCATCCTCCCCACACAGTAACGCATCCAATCAGCAACTACTTTACGGATGGGCTGGAATGGTGGGGGGGGCTGGTGTTTAACTATTTATACCCCCCAACGGCAAACCTTAGCCACTATCGCAGCAAGCGCTACTGATTAAGCTTTATAATGCTTTTACTTTTCTTTACTTTTTTATACACAGAACGTACATGAAGCCGGCACTTAATCATAAAATTCGCATCATTGGCGGCATTCACCGTGGACGACGTATCACCGTTCCTGACCACGAAGGATTACGCCCTAGCCCTGATCGCGTCCGAGAAACCCTTTTCAACTGGCTGCAATGGGAAATCTCCGGAGCTCATATCCTTGACGCCTTTGCCGGTAGCGGAGCGCTTGGACTAGAGGCGCTTTCGCGCGGAGCAGATAGCGTCTATTTTATAGATAACAGTATGGAGAGTGTCTCAAACCTACGCACCATCCTCAGTACATGGAAAGAAACGCACGCACGTGTTCAACAAAGCGATGCTTTTCGTATTCCTCCGTCTCCCACTCGTTACGATCTTATCTTCCTTGATCCCCCTTTTGCGCAAGCATTACATACGAAAGCGATCAATCACTTTGCTAACCCACAATGGTTAAAGCCTCACGGAAAAATCTATCTGGAAATGCCATTCCCTCATCATGAACTACCACTTCCCCCTCATTGGAAGTGGCACAAACAAAGCAAAGCAGGACGCATATATTTCGGACTTATTTGCCCAGACAACACCTACAAAACATCTTATGACTCGTAGTGCAATTTATCCTGGAACTTTTGACCCTGTTACCAAGGGACACGAAAACATAATTCAACGCGCCAGTACACTGTGCGACCGTCTCTATATTGCCGTAGCACTTGGACATCACAAAAAAACTTTATTTGATGTCCATGAACGCCTAGAGATGATGCATATCGTTACTAAAGATATTCAGAGCTCATGCGATATTCAGCTCATTACCTTGGATGGTTTACTCATCAAAACCTGCCAACAATACCATATAGACTTCATTATCCGTGGTATACGTAATGTGATAGATTACGAATATGAACATCAGCTTTCTCAAATGAACCGTCACTTACTATCGGATATCGAGACCGTTTTTCTCATAACAGATGAACGCTATAGCTTTGTATCTTCAAATCTTATACGTGAGACCATAGCATTAGGTGGCAATGTTGACACGCTCATCCATCCTAGCATTAAAAAAATTTTAACCATGAAGATTTGTAAGAAAAGTTAAAGATTGTGTATATTAACGCCTGTCATTTTTGACACTAACAATTTAGGAGTTCCTATGAAATCTTTAAAAATCGCTTCTATGGCTGCTATCGTTTTGATTGCTGCCGGTTGCGCTAGCCAACCAAAAATGGATGCAAATTCTGAAATTTCTGCATTACGCGCTGACATTGCTGAAGTTAAATCTATCGCTACGCAAGCCAATGAAAATGCAATGATGGCTCGCCAACAAGCTCAAGAAAACAGCGACAAAATCAATCGCTCTTTCCGCGGCAAACAATACAAGTAAGCAACCGCTGAACCTATTTTAGTAATAAAGGCATCTTATGATGCCTTTATTTTTTATATCTCCGTTTTCACTATAATTATGAAATAGCATCAGTACCCTAACCTTTTTGCTGTTTTAAGAGTTACAAGATCGTTGCTGTAAGTGGATACCACAAAAATATCAAACTAGACCATGTACACTGTTTGAGCTTCTATGATTTAAGACCTTATATCTTTGTCTTTTCGCCGCACATAATCACTAGAAAACGGAAACATACGATTTTCTAGAGCACAAATATTACTAGAAGTCGTTAATCCAACCAAAACCGCTATATAACTCAGAAAACTTTTATTCTTACCCCTCACAATAAAAAAACTCGCTTTACAAATGTTCTAGAGCAAACATAACAATCTTAGCGTACAAATATTTTTACTTCCCTTTTATAACCAAATCCGTACAATATGTCCTCTTTTCGTACCCCCTATTGAGAGGAAAAACATGTTAGCAATAAGACTCGCCCGCGGCGGTTCAAAAAAACGTCCTTTTTATCATATTGTTGCCACTAATAGCCGTAATGCGCGTGATGGCCGTTTTATTGAACGTCTTGGTTTTTTTAACCCCGTGGCTAGAGGCCAAGAAGAAACATTACGTATTGAACTGGAACGATACAACTATTGGGTAGGCGTTGGCGGACAAGCTAGTGATCGCGTTAAAACCCTAGTTAAACAATACCAACAACAGGCCTAACCTGTGTCACACGACACCGCAGACATTATCGTCGGGCGGATTGTCGGCGTTCATGGTATTCGCGGGCAGGTGAAAGTCCATTCGGACTGTCGCCCCCGCGAATCACTTTTTCAGTATAAAAATTTTATTGCGCGCCAAGATAATCACCCCGAAATATCTCTACAATTATTACGTGGTCAAATAACCCATAAAGGATTAATCGCCACATTTTCTAATATTTCTGATCGCGATCAAGCGATGACCCTTCGTGGTTACACCTTATCAATAACTCGCTCGCAACTACCACAGCTTAAAGGAGACCAATTCTACTGGACAGATTTAATTGGTATGCGAATAGAAAACCGTCAAGGTATTATCCTAGGAAAAGTAAAAGAACTTTTTGAGACAGGCGCCAATGATGTACTTGTAGTCGAAAAAACTGGTTCTCATAATGAAATGCTAATCCCGTTCATTCGCCCACGCTACATAGAACAAATAGACCTTAATAATAAAGTCATACACGTTGACTGGGAAATAGGCTGGTCCGAAACTTCTGAAGACGAGCGTAAATAATCCTGTGCATATCGATGTTATTAGTATTTTTCCTGACCTTATTCGCCACTGGTTTTCTCAAGGAGTCATCGGTCGAGCACTCACAAAATCTGAAAATGCTCCTGCTACTTTACACTATTGGAATCCGCGTGATTATAGTGATGATCGCCATCAGCGGGTGGATGATCGCCCTTTTGGCGGAGGTCCGGGGATGGTCATGCAATATGAACCACTTGCACGCACAGCAGCAGCGATTAATGCTACGAACACAAAACCATTGCACATTTATCTTAGCCCGCAAGGCGCTACTTTTAACCATGAATTAGCTGCCGAATTAGCACATAAACCACGTATTGCCTTATGGTGTGGTAGATACGAAGGAATTGATCAGCGTTTCTTAGATTCGCATATTGATGCCGAGATTTCTCTTGGTGACTTTGTTATTTCTGGTGGAGAGATTGCTGCAGCAGTTATTATTGATGCGGTTTTACGTCTAATTCCAGGCATTTTAGGTGATGCCCAATCTGCGGTAGAAGACTCTTTTCATCGCAAACTACTCGATCATCCACACTATACACGCCCAGAAAATACTGGTAAAATTCGCGCCCCTGAAATTCTTCTTAGTGGTAATCATGCGCTCATTGAACGATGGCGCCTGAAACAGGCGCTAGGTAGAACGTTTCTGCATCGTCCGGATATCCTAAGTCAACTTAAACTTAGCAACGTGCAGCAAGCATTACTCAACGAATTTTTAACCGAACAGCATTTTGGAGAACCGTCATGAGCAATATCATTGACACTATAGAACAGGAACAATTCAAACAAAATATCCCCGTTTTCAATCCGGGCGACACTTTGGTCGTACAAGTCAAAGTTCGTGAGGGAAACCGTGAGCGTTTACAGGCCTTTGAAGGTGTTTGCATTGCTAAACGTAACCGTGGCATTGGTTCATCTTTTACTGTACGCAAGATTTCCCATGGCGAAGGCGTTGAGCGCGTATTTCAAATTCATAGCCCTTTAGTAGAATCCATCACAGTTAAACGTCGTGGTGATGTTCGTCGAGCAAAACTATACTATTTACGTGGTTTGGAAGGAAAAGCTGCCCGTATCGCCGAAAAATTGGATACCAAGAAAAGCGCTTAATTTTCATGACATGCTGAACATCATAGATCAGCAAATCATTACAGCAATCGCTGCTCTTTGCCAAAAGGCAGGAGCAGCGATTTTGTCATTCTATGATAAGCCCGAAAGCTATCAAATTCATAACAAAGATAACCACACCCCTCTCACCGATGCAGACATTGTTGCTCATAATCTGCTTCTCCAAGGCTTGCCTCAAATTATTGATATCCCCTGTTTAAGCGAAGAATCGGATGCTACTATGCACGCACATCCGCCCTCAGATTATTGGTTAATTGATCCCATTGATGGCACGCGCGAATTTATTGAGCACAGTGGACAATTTTGTATTGCCATTGCTCGCATTCAAGCCCACCGCCCAACACTAGGATTTATTTATGCGCCAGTTAGTGGGGAATATTGGTATGCTCTAGCTGGGAAAGGCGCGTATAAATGCGATAAATACCTACAAACCCACCGCCTACAGTGTCGCATAGCACTTACTCAACAACGCATTACGATTATCACAGCGCGCAAAAAACTCAAAGATCAGATGCTGTCTTATCTTGCTACGAATTTTGGAGCTTACGAACATATCTGTCAGGGTAGTGCTTTAAAATTCTGCAGCATAGCTGAAGGAAAAGCCGATTTATATCCGAAACTTGTACCCAAAACGAGTCAATGGGACATTGCGGCTGGTGACCTTCTTTTACACGAAGCTGGCGGTGGACTGCGTTTACAAGGAAATCAACTAGCCCGTTACGGATTAGATGAAAACACACTGAATCCGCCATTTCTTGCGTTTGGTGCTGGTTTTAACGAAGCCAAGCTAAAAAGCTATTTCGCTACGATGCAAGAACCACAACACTAAGAAAATGCTATTTTTAATAACAGGCGGAATATCATAAATTCTCTACGATTGTTATTATTCACTAAACACTGGACCTTAGATGATAAAAATACCAATCACAGTTTCACATCAATAACACCAACGTAGTTATCAAATTCAACGAGAAAATCATTCCATCGGAAATCTAGCCTATTCGCTGAAAATTTATTATTCGGAACTGACGTAGCCTAGCTAGGCTGCTAATCTACGTCAGCCCCAAGAAATTATGTAAGCAATGGCAAGCTATTTGGTAATTTTTTCAGTTTAATCACTTCTCTTGGCATCGGTTCGGCAATCGTGAGGC